>NZ_JACJQO010000015.1 GCF_014696715.1 Pseudanabaena sp. FACHB-2040 | reverse complement strand
AATGGCGCTGTGGACCCACACCGACTCCATCTCGAACTCGGAACGTGAAACGCAGCAGCGGCGAAAATAGTGAGGGGGTTGCCCCTTGTCAAAATAGCTCGATGCCTGGTCTATCTATACGAAAAAGAGCCTCACCTATTCTAGGATGGGCTCTTTGTCTTTTTGAAAAGCTTAATAGTTCGCTTACTTAGCGCCTCTGTGCCTATCAAGTAGTTGGCCAAGTTGACTGCAATAGCAGAATTTGGGAAACATTAGGTTGAGAAACCACGGAAGTTTTGGTACCTAATCTTATGCCGTCGTCCCAGTCTCCAGGTGAACCCTTACCCCAAGAAGCTTTATTGCGCCGCATTGCCAATCGAATCCGGCAATCCTTGGAACTTCAGGAGATTTTAACTACGACAGCAGCTGAAGTACGAGCGTTCTTAGGAACGGATCGCGTCAAGATTTACCAATTTCAGCCTGATGGTCATGGAGTTGTGATTGCTGAGTCGCTTAATAGCGATCGCTTACCCTCTCTTCATGAACTGCATTTTCCGGCTGACGATATTCCGCCCTATGCACGGGAACTGTTTGTGCAGGCGCGTCAGCGCAGTGTTGTAGATTTGAGTACTCATGAGATCGGCATTAGTCCTCTCCATTGCTCAGAGACAGATGAACTGATTGAGCAGACTGATATTCGCTATCGTCCGGTTGATCCGTGTCATCAAGAATATTTAATGGCAATGGGCGTAAAATCTTCAGTTGTCGTTCCCATTGTCCTCGAAGGCGAAGCGGCAGGGTCCTACCACCCTCCCTCTCTCCAACCGTCCAGTCAACTTTGGGGGCTACTCGTCTCACACAATGCTGAACCGCGTGTCGTAAGCGAGGCAGAACTGCAGTTCATCCAAGCGGTAGTTGATCAGGTTGCAGTGGCGATCGCTCAATCTATTCTGCTCGAACACGTTCGCGCCCAAGCGCGTCAAGAAGCTAATATTAATCAGGTGACAGCGCTGCTGCAAACCTCGCCGACAGTAAATTGGCAAGATGCTCTCCAGTCCGCGACGAGTACATTGGAGGCAGGAGGCAGACTATATCTATTTGCCATTGAACAGTTGCCTAAAGAAATCTATACGATCGCTGAGCAGCCCGCCCTTATAGATCCGAGCCAGAATCGCTCAATCGAAGAGAACTTGTTGTGGCAAAAATACCTGCACTCGGTTCTCAATCCGTCCGTGGATGAAACGGGCCGTCAGCCCTGGTCGATTGAATGGATGCGCACCATTTATGAGTTAGGAAAACCCATTCAATCGATACCCACTACTGCTTCCTGCTGGGCGATCAACGACATTTATCAAGAACCTCTATTTCGCACCCTTGCACCCTTCTTCAGCGACACGACTATTCGAAGCGCTCTTATCATTTCTCTCAAGCACGGCACTCAAATCCTCGGCTGCCTCACCTTCTTTCGTAGCAGTATCGATACCGAGATTCTGTGGGCAGGATATCACCATCCCGACACCCGCCAATTAATGCCGCGACAATCTTTTGAAGTGTGGCGGCAACTGAAGAAAAACCAGGCGCAACATTGGACGAAAGAAGAAATCCAATACGCTCAGGTCCTGGGAGAGCGGTTTGCAGCAACTATCAAACAATATCGGCTGCACCAGCAGGTGCAAGCTTTGAATGCTAACTTAGAGCGGCAGGTGGAAGAGCGGACGGAAGAACTGAAGTACCGATCTGAGCAGTTGGAACGATCCAATGCTGAATTAGAGCGGTTGGTGGAACGGCAGACAATGCTGTCTCGGATTGTGACAAAGATTCGCGACTCCCTCGACATTGAAACAATCTTCAGAACGACAACTGAGGAAGTGCGACACCTGTTGAACGTAAATCGAGTGGTCGTGTATCGGTTTAAGGTAGATTGGAGCGGGGAGTTTGTTGCAGAGTCGGTTGCGGCTGGGTGGACCCCCCTGCTCGAGAGACAACTCAACGATCTAACATTGCAGAAAAATATCAGCGAGTGCAGTGCCAAAACGCTGGGGTATCACTCCGCTCAGTTCGCTGATACCTATCTCCAGAATACTAAAGGTGGGCAATACGCTCAAGGTGCACCCCAGCGAGTTGTGAGGGATATCTATCAGGCGGAATTTTCACCCTGTTACCTCGAAGCACTTGAGGGCTATCAAGCAAAAGCTTATATTATTGTGCCAATCTTTCAAAGCGAGAAGCTGTGGGGCTTACTAGCTGCTTACCAAAATTCAGGTCCGCGCGATTGGGAAGATCCAGATGTAGCGCTGATGAGACAGATTGGTTTGCAACTTGGAGTCGCGCTTCAGCAAGCAGAACATCTATCAGAAATCCAGGATCAATCACAACAACTCACCAGCACTGTAGAAGAACTTAAGCGGATTCAAACTCAGCTGATACACAGTGAGAAGATGTCGAGCTTAGGGCAGCTCGTGGCAGGCATCGCACATGAAGTGAACAATCCGATCAACTTTATTTACGGCAATATAAAGCCGTTTAAGGAATACACACAAATACTCCTAGAACTCATCCAGGCCTATCAACAGCATTATCCTAACCCTGCCCCAGATTTGCGCGATCAACTTGAAAAAAGCGACCTTAGCTACATAGAGGAGGATCTTCCTAAGCTATGTGAATCGATACGGATGGGTGCAGAACGCATTCGCGGTATTGTTCAATCTTTACGCAACTTCTCGCGTTTAGACGAAGCTGAGATTAAATCTGTTGATTTGCATGAGGGGCTAGAGAGTACGCTGCTTATCTTGCATCATCGTTTGAAGCCAGGACCTTCAGGGATAGCCATCAAGATTGAGAAGCACTATGGTAACCTTCCTTATGTAAATTGCTATGCAGGGCAACTCAATCAAGTGTTCATGAATTTGATTAGCAATGCGATCGATGAATTGCTGATTGCTGCGGCCGAAAATGGTGTGTCGCCGATTATCATGATTACAACTAGCTGTGTTGACGATGGCTGGGTTGCAGTTTCGATCAAAGATAACGGCCGAGGAGTTCCAACACAAACTCAAGCTAAGTTATTTGACCCCTTTTTCACCACGAAACCAATCGGGCAGGGCACAGGTTTGGGGCTATCAATTAGCTATCAGATTGTAGAAAAGCACGGAGGACAGTTACTTTTTCAATCTCAGCCAAGCTATGGAACAGAATTCGTAGTTAGGCTACCTGTGCAGTTAAACGTGTCTTCGATTTCAAGTTAAGTTAGTCGATCAAAAACATTAAGGAGCGGCAGTCAGATAGATTTCATGAATGGGCACTGGTCTGTTAGAGAGTGATGCGTAAAATTGGCTGCATCGAGTAGATTAGAGCCGATGCACTGCCCAGCATGTGAAAGTTATTAAATCGTCAAGAACGGCAAGGTTACCCTCCGAGGTGGTGCTGTTGTGCAGAAGTATCGCTCTTTAATGATTCTGGTGACAGATAAATTAGAGTAAAAGGGCTGGGAGCTAGGCGGAGCAAATGACAGCGCCTCGTATAACTTCAGTCATTACAACAGTTTTTGGTCAAGTCACCCTGGAGTGCAGGAGCGCTGAGACAACGGAGAATCGAGCTGATTCTGTCACTTCTTAGAGGTCACAAGGTAGTGCTGGTGATTGATGGAACCGGAGACCGCAAGAAGGGATAGACAACTGACCATCAGATAGTCCCTATGGGGAAAGCGGCAGCAGCTTCGTGAGGACACTACGTCGATTGGAGCTTCCTTGTGTGCTGGCCATTCGCTCTGGGTAGTGATGACATGGGTTGATTCGATTTCCTACAAGCAAGTTGGAAACCTCCATGGCTTTCGGCTTGTCTATCTACCTTTAGCGCTGCAATTGGGGGCACAGCCTCTCAGTACCCTGTTTCTTAGGTAATGCCTGTAGGGGAATCAAGGCAGATGCGTTACCTAGAAATAGCTGCCGCTGCCTGCAGTCAGAGCAGCCGGTGCTTCCATACTTGTGTTATCTGAACAGCCAAAAGCTGTTTGGCCTGATATGGATGCAGATTTGGTATATGGATATAGATTTGGATTAGATGAACACCTAGGAGCCCTCAGTACATGGGACGTAGAGCTTGGCTAGAGAAACCCCTGATTGAGACGTGGATACCTCGCATCAAAGCCCTTCCAGACACCTCAGACGGCAGAGCCGAAGCACAGGCCATCAATCGGGAGCTGCAGGACTGGTGGAGCAGCCGAGGTTTAGCAACCCTACGTCAGCAGCAGGGGCCGATGGATATTACTCGCCGCTACCTCAAGACCTACCTCAGCCCAGACCACTTCAGCCTTGAGCACATCAATTTCACAACCGACCAGTGGACAGCGCTAAATCTGGATAAGCAGAAGTCAGTCGCAGATCGCAATGAAAGCGTTCAGTTCATCGTCAGGCCCGACAGCATTGTGGCTCAGGCAGTGCGGCTGCTGGAGAAGCCCGACTGGGCCGATATCTGTGCAGGCCTAGCTGTACTGACCGGAAGACGCTCTAGCGAAATCCTCAGCACGGCTAAGTTTGAGAAGAAATCACAGTGGAGCGTTACCTTCACTGGAGCATTGAAGCGCCGGGGAGAACTGCAGCAACTCTCTTTTGAGATTCCCACGCTGACTACGGCTGAACGGGTGATTGAAGCCCTCGCCAAAGTCCGCCATGAATTGCCCGAAGCTGTGGGGCTAGAGGTCGCTGAGGTGAGCCAACGCTTCGGTCGGGCAGTGGAGGTGGCGTGCGATCGCAACTTCACCACCCTGGTGCCTAAACGAGAGGGCAAAGACAACCTCTACACACACCTGTTCAGAGCGGTTTATGCCACCATTGCAACCTTTTGGTACTGCCCGCCTAACGTCAACGAGACAGAGTTTAAGGCAGCTATCCAGGGCCACTATGCCGTGATGGAGGTAGAGAACCCAGAGCTGAGACGTTCTCTGGCGACCAGTCGGCACTACAGCGACTACGAAATTGCCGATAGCGTTATTGCTCAGTACGGCGGCAAGCGCAAGGGCATCAAGTTAGGACATGGAGGCATCACACCCATTGAAGTATTCTCCCAGTCCTATGCCAAGCACCAGGCCCAACAGCCGCAAACTGGAACCCTTAGTCAACCATTACCCAAAAAATCAATGAAGACGACCCGCATCCAAGTCACGAGGGAAGACAAGGCCCATCTAGAATCGATCTTTGAGGTGCTGGGCTTTGAGGGCAACCAGCATGAGCAAATGAACCAGCTTGTAAGATGGATTCAGGGTCAACTTCGAGGGCTAGCGCAGCAACCCGCAGAACCTGAAGCGGAGCGAGAGGAAGCCATAACACCACCGATTGCGGAAGCTCGTGAACAAGCCAGTGCAGCACTCGAGCAACCGATCACTTCCACCCTAGAAGACAAAATTGGCGGGCTGATCGATGTCATGCAGCAGCTCATCGCCCTCCAGGTTGGGCAGCAGCAGTCTGTCGGGGCTTCTCAAAATGGGGCTACCCCTGCGGCACCCAGATCTACACCTGCCACCCCCAAAACTTCTCCCAAAACTACTCAGGAATCTAAGAAGCCTCACGCGCGCTCTAGGCGGGGGGAATCGGAGCAGCTGATCAATGCAGCTATCGACGCGATCATGGCCTACAACGATGCTGCAAATCGCTATGACGATAAGTGGGCTATCTCCATCAACGTCCTCAAGTCCTTTACCAAGGCTCAGAAGAAGATTGAGCAGGCATTAACAGATCGAGCTGACGAGATCCATGCCCATCACCAAAAGCACCAGATCGACATTAAGCACAACTACAAACACCGGGGCGAAAGCGTTCTAGAATTTGTCAAAGTTTCAGAAACTGCTTCTTGAGGGGTGCCATGCTATAGCCTTCACTGTTAACTACTTCAGTCACTTTCGATGGTTGTAATAATCATTAAAAGTCACGGAAAATCTAGATCTAGGCAGAAAAGCTCTGCTGGAGTCAGGTGGATGCGATCGCACCTTAAGCGTTAGCTCATGAAAATGACGGCCCTTAAGGAAAGAGTTCACCAGCTTTGGAAGGCACCGCACAAAGTTAAGCGGGCGCTGCCCCTGACTCATGACGATGCTTTCGAGGCAGAGATGAGAAAGCATTGTGATCTACGCTGCAAGGGCACTTGGCAGCAGTTATTCGCCATATTCTCTGCCAAATTCCTCTCGGAGACTAATGGCGACAACCAGTTTTTGATCGAATTTCATCTAGCTCAGTGCTCTCAAAAAGAAGGTTGGGCAGATCTCGTATCGCAAGTTCTTCGTTCCCAGGATCAAATGGGCTTGGACTAGGGCTGCCCTCCTATGCGCCACCGGTAGCCCTGCAAAAAACAGGTAGAGCCGCTTGGATGTCCAGGGCTCGATCAGCACAGGTTATGAGCCATCACTCGGTTCCTAAACCGGCGCACCACGGTGATTTCGGTACCCCGATCTAGCCCGAATTTCTACAGGCGAGATAGGGTAAATGAATAGCAGCAAGCTACAGTTGTTTGCGGCAAAGGACGGTTACTCATTCCACTAATTCTAGGGGCTATCCTCCCGCTGGAATAATCGGCAAAATCAGCTGGGAGACAGCAGCGGTGTGGTGGTAGACAGTCTGGGTCGCGGCGACTGGCTGGCGCTCGGTGGGAATATCGCGGCCCGTATTGGGATTGCGGTCGAAGCGGGGATAGCTGCTGCTAGAAACTTCTAGGCGAATGCGATGGCCTGGGAAGAAGACTTGGCTGGTGGGCCAGAGATCGATCGTGATTTCGGTGGGTACCTGAGTTTCCTCTAGAATGTTATTGCTATAACCCCGCCGAAGAATCCCTTCGGAGACGTTATAACCCGTTCCATCGGGATACACATCCACCAGTTTGGCTGTGAAATCGCTATGGGGAGCCGTGGTCGAAACCTGGAGCCGCAGTTGCACTGGCCCCGTCACTTCGATCGCGTCGGTCAGGGGCGGGGTGGTATAGACCAGCACATCCTCCCGCTCTTCAATCATAGTTTGAGGCTGAATGCCTGCGTTTGGCCCCAGCATGGTTCCCCCAGCACTGGGCACTGGGTTTTGCGGGTTGTAAACAAAGCGATCGCTGGCTTCTTCCTCCCCGGGAATCTCCAGACTGAGAAGGCCGTCGCCGTTGAGAGTATTCGCCTGGCCGTTGCTGTGCAGGTAGTAGGGCGTGTAGCGGGTGCGGGGCAGGGGCCAGGTCGATTCTCCGCGCCAGGTGTTAGCGCCCATGACGTAGATCAGCACCGGGCTGGGCTGGGCCGTCTCAGCAGCGCCCTTGAGCTGCTGATCAAACCACGGCAGGCTGGGACCAATACTTTCGAAGCGGTAGTTGCGGGGGCGGCTACCGTCGGGGAAGGTGACGGTGTTGGCGTGGGTCCAAGGCCCAATGATCAGGCGGGTGGCCTCGGCGACCGGGGGGGCCGCGTTGGCGCGAATCTGTTGAAAGTCTGCCAGTTGGGTGGGTAAAAACGGATCGTACCAGCCGGCCATCAGCAGGGCCGGAGCCTGGAGCTGGCGGTTGCGATCGCTGCCATCGACCGCTTGCCAGTAGCGATCGCGATCGGTGTGGCTGACCCAGGTATCAAAAAACGGAATATTCTGCACCGCTCGGTCATCGGCCTCTAGCAGGGGCCACCCCTCATAGCCCTGCTGTAGCTGCTCTTGGGGGAGGGGAATATCCCGTGGGCCGTAGCTGAGGGTCGCCCAGTAAAGGGCGCTCTCTAGGGAAAACGCGCCGCCGGGGTAGAACATGCGATAGAAGTCGGTGCTGCAAATCTGCGGCATCAGGGCTGACAACCCCGGATCAACCTGGTCGGCCAGCACCCACTGGGTATAGCCAAAGTAGGAGCCGCCCCACATGCCGATATGCCCGTCGTACCAGGGCTGCTGGGCGATCCACTGCAGCGTGGCCCGCCCATCTTGGGCCTCGTTCAAAAAGGGCGGATCGTAGCTGCCGCCCGACTCATAGCGGCCTCGGGTTCCCTGGATCACCGTGGTGTAACCGTGACTGGCCCAAAGATGGCCAACAGTGCGGGCAAACAGGATGTGTTTAATCTGTTTGGAGTAGGGAATGCGGACCAGAATGGTGGGTGTAGCTGCGGCCGTACGGGGATGGTAGACATCGGCAACCAGCGCCGTGCCATCGGGGGCGGTCACGCTCACCCGGCGTTCTAAACGGACGCCATAGCTGGCGGGGGGATAGTCTAACTGGTGGCCCAACCAGGCAGCTGCGATCGCACTGCCCCGACCAATAACTAACAGCAGCAGCGCAGTCAGCCCCGCCAGCAGCCACAGCCAGAGCCGCTTGTGAGAGAACAGCCGAGCGCGATGGCGAAAAATCCCTACTCTCATAGCGGCCTCCCCCGACGATGGCCCCAGCCCCAGAGCCAGAGATAGGCAGCCAGCAGCCAGTGAAACACAATGGGAATAGTGCCCTCCCCAAGCCAGCGACGCTCTGGATAAAGACTCATGGTGATGCCGTAGCGAATCACCATCACCAGGGCGTAGCCGTAGCTCACGTACTGTAGGCCTTGACCGAGGCGGGGGCGAGGCTGTTGAAACCAGCCCCGTTCCTGGGCTAGGTCACGATTGATTTTGACTTGGAGCCCCAGAATCAGCAGCTGGCTGGGCAACAGCAGCGGGTAGGGAAGCAGGCCTGAATACCAGTGGGCCATGGGGGGCAAAAAGGGCACCTGACAGCAGGCCACCAGCACCTGCCCCAGCACCCGCAGCAAAAATAGCAGGGTCAGCACCCACAGCCAGGGCACCGGATGCCGACTCGGCCCCAGCCGATGCAGCCGCAGACCATCAGTGGGGGTGGGCATAGGGCAGCGTCAGCTCATAGGTTTGCACAATCGCTTCGGTATCCAGCGGTAGGGGCTGCTGGGTGAGAACCTGCCATTTGTACTGTACCTCCCGCTGACCATGAGCTATGGCCCAGCGTTGAGTAGCCTCAGCCCAGCCCGGTTTCATGCGATGGAGACAGGGGGCGTTTAACCGTCGAGAGGCACGTTTTTGACCGTATTCAACGTTGTTTTGGGCCAAGGCCGTATCCAGGGCTGACAACAATGGCTCGATCCAGTCGTGGCTGGGGACATCTGACATTTCCCAGTACAGCTCGTAGCGCAGGTTTTGGGCATTTGCCACCAGCCGGTAGGAGGCCACCGTCAGGTGAAACTGGCGTTGTAGGGTTGCGATCGCAGCCAGCACATGGTTCACATGTAGCTTCTCCCCGGTCAGGTTACTCATGTCCCGGCCCTTACGCAAAAAGGCAATGACGGGTGATCGGTGATAGAAGTCCGTCACCTCCACCACGTCATTGATGTGATAGCGGTAGAGACCACCGGGAGTGGTCAACAGAATCTGGTAGCACTGCCCCCGTTCTAGCTCATGGCTGAGCAAAATCGGCGGGTCGACCTGGTCAGCGCTGGCTTCTGGAATGAATTCATAGACATTCAGGGTCAGATCTAACAGGCCAGCGGGAGTATTGTTCTGGTAGGGCAGGGTGATTCGGGCTTCACTGGCCAGATAGCCTAGATCTCGAATCGGCAGTGGACCGTAGTCACCAGTGAGTTGTCGGGCCTGTGCCCCCACCGAACCGCCCGTCCAGCAGCCCAGCAGATCCAGATGGGGCCAGCAGTCCCGAGGCCGTAATGCCCCCGTGGTATTGAAGATTTGTTCTAGCTGTTTGGCTCGCTTAGGCTGGGGCCGCTGGGCCGAGATGCCCTCGCCATCGGTGCCGTCGTAAATGGCCTGGATCAGCGATTCTGCCTGGTGAGTCATCACCGTGGCCAGCCGCTTGAGGGTACTGGGGTTGGGCGTACCCAGGAAGGACACCTGCCGCGCCAGGGCATAGCGGGCAATGGCCCAGTAGCGGCGATCGTAGTCGGGAATCTCAAACACCTGGTAAGGGATGGCGTAGGTGCGACGAATCAAAGCTGGGATCTGCTGGTAGATTCGCCCAGACAGGCTGCCGTAGGGAATGCCGCCTGAGGTATAGCCTTCGATCGCTGGGCTGACAATCCCCACCACCGCCCGGCTCAAAAATGTTGGGTGATCTTGCAAAATTCGGTAGAGCCACTGCCGCATTAGCTGTGACCCGCCCCGCTCTACCTCAGCGGTGACGGGAATATATTTGGGCTGCCCAGTGGTGCCGCTGGTCAAGGTAAACATCCGCACGGGCTCATTCACCAAAATCTTTTCCTGGCCTGCCATCATCTGCTGCACATAGGGCCGAAAGCCTTCGTAGTCGCGGATGGGCACTGCGTGGCGGTAGTCTAGCGGGGTGCGAATCTGATCAAAGTGATGCTCGCGGCCAAACTGAGTGTCTCCATGGCGGCTGAGCAACTGGCGCAATAGCTGCTGTTGGGCCAGCTCAGGCTCTTGGGTGGCAGCCTCTAGCCGTTGTTTCAGGGCTCGACCCTGCCAGTGGAGGCCGAGGGTATACAGTCCGGCTATCATCTCACACCGCCTTAGTTGTCAGTGAAATTATTTGCTGGGCGTATTTTTCCAGCAGGGCATCTTGAATCTCTACCCCCAACCCTGGCCCCTTCAAAGGCTTAGCCAAACCTTGATGGCCAAAGTGAATGGGGCGACGACTGAGATCTTCCCGCAATAGCAGACTGCCGTAGGAGCCTTCGCAAAAGCTGATCTCCGGCAAATAGGCCGCCAAGTGCCGCCCTGCGGCGGAGAGAATTGCCGTCTCGCCCACCTGGCAGCCCACCTGCACCTGAATGCCAGTGGCTTGAGCCAGCTCAGCAATGGCCAAGGTTGGCCCTAGTCCCCCACATTTTGACAGCCGCAGATTAAAGCTTTTGCAGGCCCTGGCCGCAATTAGCGCCTCGGCATCCGCCAGGGTAATCAGCGACTCATCGGCCATTTGGGGAATAGTTGAGTTCGCCTGAACCGTTGCTAAATCCTGAGGATGACCGCGCGAAATCATTTGCTCGGCGCTGTCGATCTGAAATTCTGCTAGGGCCTCACAGGTAGCGATCGCACTTTCCACCGAGTAGGCCCCATTGCCATCTACCCGCAACGAGACCTGCGGCCCCACCACCGCGCGAATCGCCGCCAGCCGTTCCCGATCCGCCTCCCCCGTGATCTTCACCTTCACGTGGGGCAGGCCAAATTGCTTGAATCGCCTGGCATGTTTCACCGCTCCCTCAACGCTGCTGGCCGTGATCACGCCGCTGTAGGTGACCGGGTGCCGAGGCGGCAAGAGGTCCCCCAGCGAAACCCCGGCAGATTTCAGCAAACAATCGACCAGGGCTAGCTCAAAGCCACAGCGAGCCCCATGCCAGGCCACTACGCCAGGGGTTGCCAAACTATCAGCATCGGCAGGTAGGGCCAACGACGCTAGCCAGGCGATCGGATTCTGTCCTGTCCACCGGAGATAGTCGGTGGCTTGAACCGCAGGCCATAGGGTGCGTTCCATAAACTGCAAACAGCCGTCCACCGTCTCCCCGGTGACGTAAGGCCGCGCCACTGCCTCACCATAGCCGACGGTGCCGTCTTCGGCCCGCAGCCGCACCACGATGGAATCTGAGTAGCTGCGCGATCGCACACTGTGGGCAAAGGCTTCGACAAAAGGAATTTGCAGGGCAAACAGGGTAGCGTCAACGATTCTCATGGGAAGATTCGGCAAGAGGGGGCAGGTCGGCGAAGTATCGCTTGATAAAAATGTTCTCGCGGAAGGTAATGTCGAGAATGGTCTCTAGATCCTCGGCCTCGATCTCGTAATAGGCCAGGTATTGCTCAACGCTGTCTAAACCTTCCTCGGCGTGGCGAATATCGACTTCAGAATGGTGATCAAACCAGGCTAGACTCGCGGGCGGCAGACCGCGATAGGCCGCTAGAGCATGGCCAATGCGACTGGCTAGGCGAGAGAGCATCCACTCAAAGCAGGTCACCTCCAAGAGCACTGACAGCCCCAGTTCCTGCATCGTGCCAAACAGCAGCGGATCGGTGCAGAGCTGACGAATTTGAGCCTGCGCCGCCTCGGCCAGACGAGTTTGGCGATCGCGATCAAACCCCGCCGCCGTTGCCAGTTGATACAGTAGATCAGGGTGGCAGATGGCCACCTCATCTAGCCCCAGTTCTTCCAGTAAATTGTGTTTGATCTGGGGCGCGGCCTGCGGCGGTGCCACTGCGTAGAGAAAGGCCAAAATTTGCGGACTCTTCAGGTGAGTCTGGCAAAGGTTAAAAATAAAGGCATCGTACTCCTGCAGGGAGGCCTGACCCTGCTCTAAGCGCTGAAACCAGGGGGAGTACTCAAAGGCCTGCACCTGCTCTGCATATTGGGCCTCAATCAGTGGACGAATCGCCTGCACCATAACAATCTTTCAATATTGAGCGTCAAAACCAAGCTATTGCTGTCGCAGCCTTAAAACTGTTTGAGATATTGGGGATGCCAGCGGATTGAAGTGATTCAACCTGCCAAGGGGAAAGCCTAGCCTGAGCTACTACGTCATCATTCTGGCTTAAGGCCATTTGGCCAGGGCGGTAGCGATGGCAATGGTAAGCCTAGCGATGGAGTAGGCCTTTAGATTGCTCATGGCAGGCGGTAGACTCAGGTGTAAAGACTAAGATCTAATTCAGTCCGGGTGAGGCTGATTTCGGAGATGGTCCATTGATCTTAGGAGGCTATCTCGTAGAACAGCTCAATACAGGGCTAGTTTTTACAGCCTGGTTCAGTAGATTGTGGCAGTAAGCTGGTTGCTGAAACCACTTACCGTGTCGGAGGCGGTGGCGGGATTGTCCACAGTCGGCCGGGATGGCTAACCTACAAGATGTGGTTAATTATGGGCAGCGACCAGCCCCGACACCACAGCCCCAACAGTCAAATCAAAGGAATCAACCAATGCTGGAAATTCAAAACGGCGAATACGTCATCAACCTGAGCCAAATCTCGGAAATCAATAAGACTAACCCCGATTCATGGAAGGTCACAATGGTCTCGGGCAACGAGTTCACGGTTGAGGGTGCCGATCTGACCAAGCTGAAAAGGGCTCTCGGTCTCTAATCTCCCGCCGTGGGCACGGCGTAAAACTGCCCAACAACACAAAACACCCATCGCCTTTCTCAGGGCATTGCCAGGTGCAAGCGCTGCAACACAATTTTTACGGCTGAAGAATACATAGAACCGGCCAAGAATCTAGATTTTGTCTTTGAGGAAGACAACTCAGATGACGACTCGTCAGCCGCCCCATCATCGGTGCTGCCATAGAGAGCAGTGGTAGGTGCAAGGGGTGCTTCTATGGTGCTGAGCGCAATAAGCGCTGATGTCGTTGAGGGAAGTGCCTCTCCAGTGAAGGCATTCACTGCACCGCCGCTGATACTGCCGGTTAGCGTTGACGCGGTTGAGCTCGCGCTGATTGAACTCATACCGGGTTTCCTTGCGATCGCGTCCGTCTTTGCCCCTCATAGTCTCTCTCCAAATGTGATCCCAAAGCCAGTGCCTCTTTGAGGCAGATTGTCCTATCCTAAGTTCTGCTTGTTGCTGTAATCATCTCGCAGAGCAAGTATAGTGAGCCGGGTAGGAGCAAGACTAAGCGCCTGCTGAGTCTCAGCATGCCAATAATCCTTTTGCTGAGGCTGTTTTACCTGTAAAACTGAGCGCCACAGGAATTCTGATCACAAAATATTGCGTTTTGTCGTCTAATGCAGCAGGCAGACTGAGTGTTGCTTTCTCTGCTTGTTTTGAGCTTTCTGCGGCCGCTGATTTGAGTTGTTAGACACCAATAGCGAGGTGTTCGACTATGAGAGTTCTTGAAACAGAGCGTTTAGTTCTTCGTCGGCTGACCAAAATAGAGGTATCGTCTAATACGCAGTAAACAATCCCCTTAGATTGTTGTGAACAAATTCTTCTACCATGACAGGGCTTGCTCTCATTCGAGCTAGGGCAAATAACCCGACCATTGCTCCAAACAGCGCATCAACCCCGGCGGCAATAGATACGGTAGGAAGCAGATCCTGCTCCTGCTGAGCCTGATGCAAATGGTCGGTAAAAAATTCTCTGATAAACGCAACATCTTGATCGAGGGCTTGCTGAAGCTCAGGAGTTGGAATTTCTTGAGACATGAGCAAATTCACTAAGAAGCAGCCTCGTCCCATTCCTTGATTGGTCGCAAGTGCGATCGCATTATCAAAATACTCCACAATCGCCTTCCTGCCCCGATGAGCGGTTTTGTAATTGCCTTGAAATGTTCGCCCATACCGCTCAAACGCAGCATAGAGCAGCGCCTCCTTAGAGCCAAAGGCATTGAACAAGCTGCCGCGCTTTATCCCTAACTGCCGCGCTAGATCATCCAGAGACACGGCGCTGTACCCATGTTCCCAAAAATACTCACATAGCTTATCGGTCACAGCATCTGAGTCAAAAGAACGAGGTCGAGGCATGGTAGTGAGTGGCTAGAGTTTCGTTCTTGACGAGTCCGACAAAAACGTATATTCTTGACGAGTCCGACAAAAATGCAAGCAAAACGTTAGTGTAGCGCACGAAGAGGTTTAGAATCTCTTGCCGTTTGCTCCCATGCAGCTGTATTTAGGCATGAATAAGATGGAACTGTTATGGGATGAGTTAAAGACAGAAATTGGGGCACTCCTATTAGTGTTAGTGGCCGATCAATCAGCCCTCTGTGCCCTTTACTACGAGAGCGAGCGACCCCAGTTGATGCAACGGCTCACGCGACGCTATGGGCAATTTCAAATGCGTCGAGCCAAGAATCCACAGGGTTTCACGGAATTACTCCAAGCCTACTTTGCAGGGGACTATCAAGCGCTCGACCGCATTCCTGTCAGTGCAGAAGGAACGCCTTTTCAGCAACAGGTTTGGTCAGCGCTCCGAGCGATTCCGAGCGGAGAGACAATCGCCTATGGAGAACTGGCAGCAAAGATCGGAAAACCCACAGCTGCCCGCGCTGTGGGCTTGGCAAACGCAGTCAACCCAGTTGCGATCGTGGTTCCCTGCCATCGCGTCATTGGGGCAAATGCGAAATTAGTAGGATACGGAGGTGGACTTGAGCGTAAGCAATGGCTTCTCAACCACGAAGGCGTTACCTTGCCTGTAGTAGGCTGATCACCTAATGAAGACTAACCGTATAGCAGAGCAGGGTTTCACTCACCCTGATTACAAAACTGCGATTGAGGTACTTAGACAAGCGGATGCCGTACTAGCAGCCATCGTCGACCAGGTTGGTGACTGTACCCTAATACAGGAACAGCAAACTGGCGACGTATTCTTAAGCTTGTGTGAATCAATTATCTATCAACAAATCTCAGGAAAAGCAGCCGCAGCTATCTATCGTCGGTTTCTAGAGCTTTATCCAGAGCAATCGTTTCCCACAGCAGAAGATGTTCTCAACACGGATGATGACGCGCTGAGACGGGCAGGGCTATCTCGCTCTAAAGTCGTTTACCTCAAAGACTTGGCACAGAAAGTTTTAGAAGGATTGCCCACATTAGACGAGCTAAAGGAGATGAACGATGAAGCGGTGATTCAACAGCTGACGCAGGTCAAAGGCATTGGCCGATGGACAGCACAAATGCTGCTGATTTTTCGACTACATCGTTGGGATGTTTTGCCAGCCGATGATTTAGGCGTTCGGACAGCCGTTCGTCGAGCCTATCAATTAGCAGACTTACCAGATAAGAAAGCAGTTGAGCAGATAGGGCAGAAGTGGAAGCCCTACTGTACGATTGCCACCTGGTATTTATGGCGCAGTCTCGAATTACTGCCCAACTAGCATCATGAGGATCGTGACCTATAACCTTCGTTAAATTTCACCCAGCCTGTGAGGAATCCATCGATGCTAGAAGTCTCTACTTCTTCGATCAGTACGCTTGCTCAGGTGTTGGCAGAATCCTTTGCCGATGATCCAAGCTTTGAGATGGTCTTTAATCAAAGCAGTGGTCGCTTATCCAGCATACAAGCGTTTTTTGAACCATTTGTAGCAGATGCTAGAAAACGCGGCAGAATTGCTTTAGCACCCAATCTGCAAGGCGCTTGCCTATGGTATCCAGCGGACGTGGATATTTTTGATGAGACGTTTGAACAGATGCTGAAGGAGATTGCTCAAATCATTGCAGAGCGAGTTGGAGAAGAAATGGCTCAATTTTGGCAATATCTGATTGAGCAAGTTGGCAAACACGAACCGCAGCAAAGTCGATGTGAGGTGTTTTTTCTGGGGCTGAAATCCTCGGCGCGGGGACAGGGTTTAGGGCATAGTTTAATCCAGCCTGCTCTTGATTATGCAGACCAACATCAGCTTCCGTGCTACCTAGTCTCTTCTAACTCCCGCAATCTTTCCTTCTACAAACGTCACGGCTTTCAGGAATATTGCTCGATCAAAATTACTGACACCTATTCCATGACAGGGATGTATCGCCCTCCCTATGAATCATCCAATCAAAACGTTCCATCACTCAGTAGGAACAGTGTTGCTGACACCAAGTAAGGTTTTTGAAGATGCGATCGCACCCGCAAATCTGTGTGTGCGAAACCTACGCTACGCAAATACCGTACTGAGGCAGAAGCTCGTGGATGATAAAGAAGTGATGAGCCTTCAGCGCATCGTGAAACAGCTTCCAGTGGCTGCTGAGGAAATCAGGGGAGTAGGGAATTTTGGTGTCATTGCGATCGCAACCTTCTTCTACGCGCAGCGCCTGATACTTCCAAGATCCCCGGCCTTTGGCCGCGTAGCTGATTTTTGCTGGGCCAAAGCTAAACTTCCCAGCGGCAATGGCGGTTAGCCAGGTTTGGTGACGCATCTCCCCCTTAATATCGGTAATAGACGACAGCATGTGAGCGATTAACGATCTATCTGGCTCAGGCAAGCCCGACACCGGAGCCTCTGGATCGGCTGCCCGAAATCGCTGCATTGCTTGATACATCTGGTCAGCGGCTTCTAAAAAGTCTCTGGGGTTGTCTCGCACAACCTTTTCTCCGCGCCCATTGGTGTAGCCCCAGCGTAAAAAGGGCTTGTCAGGGTTGCCCAAAACAGATCCATGCCCTAGCGGCAAAGCTTCCCCAATGAAAAAGCTCTGAAGCCGGTTGATCAGGCTCTGATCGGGAATATTGTTGCTGTCTACTAAATCATTGGCACAGTTGATCCGATGGTTAACCCCAGCAAATCCCTGATGAGCCCAGGTATCGGCATAAACGTGCAGAGTAATGCCGAGGCGATATAGCCCATAGGGCTTGTGCCGATGGCGGATGCACTCCTGCACCATTGCTTGGGCAACTGGGCTATTGGGGCGGCAGATGAGCTTATCTACAAAGCTGCCCTCAGGGTCTTGTCCGGCAGGCAGGCCGCCATTGCCGGGAAGAAAGTGAAACGGAATCCAGACTCGGCTGTTGGCTAGCTCCCGAAAGTTGCGGTAGTCCAACATCTTATGCGCTGAGCTAATGCGGTTAAACATGGCCCCATTGTCAAACCGAATCAGCCCTGCACTAATAGAGTCATCGACGTACTGGGCGCAGTAGGCCACGATGTTAGCCGCAGCGTGCTCAAATCCGGCCAGGCGGGCGCAGACATAGGTGACGCCGTGATGAAAATCAATTTGCATGGGTAACCCTAAGTCTCGATAAGCAGCAAAACGGCTCCTTCAGAGAATAGGGACATTTGTGGGTAGCTTGCCTGGTTAGCTTCTAAATTCTTAATTTTGGCCGAATATTTACGACAGCCGCCACATTGCAGCCTAGGATGCGCCGAAACCAACTAACTAGATATTGAGGACCCGCCATATCTGCCTCCACTCAAAAGGCATAGTAATTGTGGGGAAAGTGCGGCTAGGCCAAGCTGGCATGGACTTGCAGCGTTTCAAAGCGGTAGGAGTTAGTCGTGGGTTTCCTCAAAAGAGGCTTGAAAGGTAAATGAAGCCATTTGCAGCCACCTCTGAAAAACAGCATGTAGATGCACTAGCAAAAAGCTGCCTAGAACCAGCGGAGCCAGCAGCACAATGACACCATAACCACGGCCATGACTCCAGCGGTGAGGTAGCCGCTGGCGCGGCTTGGGTGGAGGGGATGCAGCAGCAGGAGCCTCGGCAGCAGCGCTGTAGGGGATGGGAATTGCCATAGAGTCACCAGAGAGGAAAGCTGAGGAAATATTGGGCTCTGAACCTGCGTGAAGACAAAATGCATTAACAATGCCAGCCATCGCCATCGGGGTTAGCTCTGCCCTGAATGGTGACGGGAAAGGTTTGCAGCTGGCGCAAGGCCTGTTGAATGCTGTTGATAGGGCCTTGCAAATCTAGATCGAATGCCAAACTGCTGGTGCTGAGAGGGGCTTGTCGGGTCAGATATCGAGCTGGTGCAGCCTGCAGCAAAATGCCGCAACAGGCCCTCAACTCTTCCAGCGCTCTAGTGATGCCTACGGAGTCAGGAGCAAAGATTCGCAGTCGCAGGCGCGTCTGGGGCTGGCTGGAGAGAAGCCTGTTCGCAGAAGGTTGAGATGAGAGCGTTGAGAAAATCATAACTTCGTGTGTGTCTTGAGAGAGCTCTACTGCTGAGCCTTTATCTCAAATTCCTTTTATAAATGCATATACCGGTAAACCGGTCGGCTTATCGGTTTTTGAATATTGACACACCCTAAAAATATTTTCAACTGATTTACATTCGAATTCCAGTTCAAGTAAGATTCGATTGCTGCTAAATTTTGATTTGAGCGTTGCTTTAACGTCAATAGCACTGACCAACGGCCCACAGCTGGGCCTCTACCTGCCGCTTCACCCGCTTCTCAGCAGGCGTAGTTGGCCTGCTCTGGATATCTAAAACACCTGTAGAGAAGGAGACAATTATGCAAATTCGTTTAGGTCGATGGGTGCCTGCTGTAGCCACCTTTTTAGCGTCTCTGCTGGCGGTAGTAATTCTGATTCCGGGCGTTTCTCTGCCGGGTCGCGCCGCTAACCCCACTAGCCTGGAGTATGTCAGCCCCGAGTGGCTGTCGCAGCACGCTAACGATGCCAACCTTCGCATCTTAGATGTACGGATCAATCCACTGGACTACATTCAAGGGCACGTGCCCAACGCTGTTCACATTGCCGATGGCACATTTCGTGGGCCCAACGGTCGCCTGCCGGTGCAGTATTGGGAGCTAGAGAAGCTCGGCTCGCTGTTTGCTCAGTCAGGCGTGAGCGATACCAGCAAGGTGGTGGTTTACTCTGATGGCCCCAATGTCTTGGGTGCCTCAATGGTGGCCTATCTGCTGGAGCGCAGCGGCCACAAAGACTTAGCCGTTCTCGATGGCGGATTTAAGGGCTATCAAGGGGCAGGGCTACCCGTCACCCGCGAGTTTCCCCAATATGCAGCAGGTAACTTTACGGTGAAGGATGATCCTTCGGTGCGGGTCACGCTGGACCAGGTGCGCCAGTACGTCAGGGATCAGTCGGTTAAGTTCATTGATCCGCGTCCGTCTGCCCTCTTTTCGGGTGAGCAGGACGTATTCATTCGCAACGGACATATTCCCGGTGCAAAAAATATTCCCTGGCCCAGCTTTACCGTTGGTGATGACAACCCCCACCAGCTAAAGCCCTTAAGCGAAATTCAGGCGCTGCTGGATCGACGCGGCATTAGCAAAAATGACGACATTGTTGTGACCTGCAGCACCGGACGGGAAGCCTCGCTGCAGTACGGGGTGCTGAAGCACCTGCTGGGCTACCCCAACGTGCGGGTCTATGAAGGATCTTGGACGGAGTATTCGGCCCAGCTCGATTTGCCGGTGGAGACTGGGGTTGACCCTGATCTCTAAAGTCTTCCTGTGGACGATTCGGGCTGCCTGCGGTTGCTCATAGCGATGTAGGCAGCTTTTCTGCCTCATTATTTACCCTCATTGATGGAGCTGCTTTGATGTTGAAATGCCTGATTTTGCTGATTGCCGTAGTCACTATTAGCTTCACAGGGCCGGTGGGGGCTGCCCCTAGAAGCACCCCTAGCAGCAATTTAACTACAGCCTCACGGCTTGATACGGAAACCGCCTGCATACCCACCCCTACTCCTTCGCCTACCCCTGCTCCTAACGATGATGGCGGTCAGCCCAAGCCGCGCAGGGGTAGAGGGCGAGCCGTTTCATTTTCTCTCGTGTCGTAACTGTCGGTACCCGCGATGACTTCGTCCGTTAATTTTCCAGAGCAGCTGAAGCCGCGATCGCAAACCACCTTGATCTTCATTCTGCTGGCTCTGCTGACTGGGCTGACGGTGGGCCTGCTGCCCTTTGGCTGGAAGCAGAGCGCCCTGTTTCTCATCGGTACGCTTCTGGGGCTGACGCTCTACCATGCCAGCTTTGGCTTTGCTTCGTCTTACCGCCGGTTGTTGGTAAATCGCGATGTGCGGGGCGTGCTGTCTCAGGTGCTAATGCTGGCTCTGGCGACGGTTCTGTTTGCGCCGCTACTGCTGCATCAGGTGGGGCGCGGGGCCGTGGCTCCGGTGGCGGTGCAGGGTGCGGTCGGGGCTTTTCTCTTTGGGGTGGGGATGCAGCTTGGCAGCGGCTGTGCCTGCGGCACCCTCTATACCATTGGCGGCGGCAGCTCGATGATGCTGCTAACCCTGCTGACCTTTGGCACAGGCTCCTTTTTGGGAACGCTGAGCAACGGCCTGTGGCAGGGCCTACCCAAAACTGAACCGATTTCTCTGGTGCAGTGGGGCTGGCCTGGAGTGGCCCTACAACTCGTTATTTTGGGAGCTTTGGCGGCCGGACTCTGGTACTGGCAGCGCTTGGCGGCAGAGAAGACGCCCCTGTGGCAGCCGCTGTCTTGGCGGTCTTTTCTCTATGGCCCGTGGTCGCTGGTGTGGGGTGCGATCGCACTAGCCCTGCTCAACACCCTGACCCTGGTATTGGCCGGTCGGCCCTGGGGCGTGACCTGGGGCTTTACCTTGTGGAGCGCCAAGATCGCTCAACTTCTAGGTTGGAACCCGCAGAGCAGTGAGTTCTGGAGTCAAGATGCGATCGCTCAAATGCTGCAGGCAAGCGTATTTGCAGACGTAACTTCGGTAATGAATTTCGGTATTGTGCTGGGAGCGTCTCTGGCGGCAGCCCTAGCTGGACGGCTTGCACTGCGCCAACCCCCGTCGAAGCTGGCGGTTATAGCCGCGCTGATCGGCGGCCTGCTGATGGGCTATGGAGCCTGGCTAGCCTTTGGCTGCAACGTGGGAGCCTACTTTAGCGGCATAGCCTCCACCAGTCTGCACGGCTGGCTGTGGATTGCCTTTGCGCTGCTGGGCACTGGCCTCGGTGTCAGGCTACGCTCAAGTTTTGGCCTGTCGAACTAGATCTTCTCTGCCACTCGCCCACTCGCCCACTCCCTGAAATGACCAATTCCGATGCCCCGTTTGAAGCCTCTCTAAAGGAACCGGCTGCTCAAGCTAGCGCTCCGTCCCCGGCTAAAACGATGTCCAGCTCGCGCATCCGCGACCATTTGGCCAACGAACGCACCTATTTGGCCTGGATGCGTACTGCCATTGCCCTGATTGGTTTTGGCGTGCTGATTGCTCGGCTGCGCTACCTAATCTCGCCCGATGTTCCCGGTACTGGCTATGGCTGGGCACTGGGTTTAATGCTGGCCTGCATTGGTTTGCTGACTGTGCTGCTCTCAACCTGGCATTACTTTTCGGTGCAGCGGGCTATTGAGCGCGACACCTACGAACCCAGCAGCCGCTGGATTTTGCTCTTTAGTCTGGTGGTTACTCTAATGGGAACGGGCGTGCTTTATGTGCTGGTTTCGATGCCCAGTACGGTAAAGGGTGGGCTAATGTTTTGAGGAAAAATCACCTCGTCTGACTGTGCCGGTTCTAGCAGTGGTTGCAGGGTCTCGGTGGCAGGGTCGGACATAGGCGAATGCGATCGCAACAAGCAAGTGTGTTTAGTCTAACCAATGCTGAATCACGCCCGTCATCGGTCATTCATCGTTCGCTACTGGCTCTACAGAATCCGGTATTGGCCTATCTCCAAACACAACCAGCCCTACGCCTACAGTGAAGGCAATTGAGAGCATCCAGCCTGCCAGGATGTCGCTCGGAAAATGCACGCCCAAATATAGGCGAGTCCAGCCGATGACGGCAACGAATAGGCCGCCGTAGGCGATCAGCCAGGGTCTGAGCGGCTGGTGCCAGTTGATCAAGATTAGGGCTGCCACAAAGGTCATGCTAGACATGGCGTGGCCGCTGGGGAAGCTGAAGTCAAGGTGGGGTTTGAGCGCTTCCCACAGAGCGGGGCGGGCGCGGTGCCAAATCTCTTTGAGGGTGCGGTTGAGCAGGCTGCTGCCGACTAGCGTCAGGCCCAGGTAGGTAGCAATGCGCCAGCGCTGCCGCCACAGAGCTAGAGCGATTAGCAAGAGCGTGGCGGGAATAACGCCCCATTCTGTGCCGAAATCGGTTGCGATCGCAGCCACCCGATCCAGCCTGGGATTGGCGTAGGGGTGAAGGATTCGCATTAGAGAAATGTCCCACGTCAGGGCATCGGGGTTGGCAGCAACCAGCACCGCCAGAAACGTAAAGACCAACAGAGGGCACACCAGGCCCAACCAGATTCGTTTCATTTTGGGTTAAACAGCTTTTAACTCATCCTGTCAGGCGCTCCTACGGTCTAACACGGGTTGGGATCTGCTTGGGCTAGCTCAGCAGGATTTTTTAAGGCTAACTGCGCTCTAATTGCCAGAATGGGTCGTTTTCCCGCATTCCTAATCAGGGGGAGGATGACCCCTGCCGTGGTGTTGCATTGAGCCGAATCAAAATTGTATTTCAATTTACTTGAAAGCGAAATGAGATTGTGACATACTCATTGCCAATCAAATAACGGTATTCCTACCGAATTTGCGGAGATTCCTAAAGGGCTGTCTGGTTTGAACCTGGCGGCTAAAGGAGTTCACAGGAAGTCAGCAATGAACAGCTTTGGCACAGGGAGCTCACTCACTCGCATGGGAAATGGTTACGCCACCTCTCTGATATGCGCGTTCAGGCTCCTAATCCCTCCCTGTGCCTTTTCTCTTCTCAGATTTTTCGAACGTTGTCCAAAGCGCGGACGCTATGAAGGAGTTTGCTATGGATGTGCTCTGGTTTATCCCCACCCACGGCGATGGTCGTTACCTGGGCACGGCAGTCGGGGGGCGCGCCATTACCCCCGACTATCTGCGGCAGCTGGCCGTTGCCATCGATCACCTGGGTTATGCAGGGGCATTGCTGCCTACCGGCAAATCCTGCGAAGATGCCTGGATTACGGCCGCTTCGCTGATTGCGGTCACTCAGAAAATGAAGTTTCTGGTGGCGGTGCGCCCCGGCATCTCATCGTCGGGAATGGCGGCTCGCATGGCTGCGACCTTTGATCGGCTGTCGCAGGGGCGGCTGCTGGTCAATGTTGTGACGGGGGGTGATCCATCAGAGCTGGCCGGAGATGGGCTGCATTTAGACAAAACAGCCCGCTACGAGTTGACCGATGAGTTTCTGCACGTCTGGCGCGGGGTGATGCAGGGCGAGGTCGTGGACTTTGAGGGCAAGCACCTCTCGGTTAAGGGGGCGAAACTGCTCTTTCCGCCTGTGCAGGCTCCGTATCCGCCGCTGTACTTTGGGGGGTCGAGTGCGATCGCAAAAGAAGTCGCCGCCAAACACGTCGATCTCTACCTCACTTGGGGCGAGCCCCCGGCCCTGGTCGCCGAAAAGATTGCCGAGGTTCGCAGCCTAGCCGCCCAACATGGCCGCACTTTGCGCTTTGGCATTCGCCTGCACGTGATTGTGCGCGAGAGCGAAGCCGAAGCCTGGGAAGCCGCCAATCGACTGATCCACCACCTCGATGATGAGACTATCGCTGCGGCCCAAGCTGCTCTAGCAACCGCCGACTCTGAGGGACAGCGGCGCATGGTGGCCTTGCACCACGGAGGCCGAGACAACCTAGAGGTCAGTCCTAACCTCTGGGCTGGGGTTGGCCTAGTGCGAGGCGGGGCGGGAACCGCACTAGTGGGCGACCCCGATCAGGTTGCGGCTCGCATTCAGGAATATGCCGACCTAGGCATCGATACTTTTATCTTCTCTGGCTACCCCCACTTAGAAGAAGCCTACCGCTTTGCCGAACTGGTGTTTCCCAAGCTGCCTCTGAAAAACCTGCCCAAAGCCGCACCCAGCCGCTACATCAGCCCCCTAGGCGAAATCATTGCCAACGAAAAGATTCCTGCCAGCGCCAGCTAACGTGAGAAGCCAGAAACCGGGTTTCTTCTGGGCTTCAGAGACCACGACTGGCAGCAGAGTAGAAACCCGGTTTCTAGACGCTTAAGGGGCCACGACTGACAGCAGAGTAGAAACCCGGTTTCTAGACGCTTAAGGGGCCACGACTCGTATACATCCTTAACTTTTGCAAGTTCAAACCTATGGTTCGTAGTATTTCCAACGCTAACTTTGGCAACCGCTGGCTGAGACGATTGAACCCGCTTCGCCTGCCGACATGGCTGATCGCCCTCACTGCCATCTTTTGCTTTTCAGTGCTCAATAGCTGCGCCCAAAGCTCAACTACAGCCGCTAACCCCGAGGCGGTGCGGATAGATTTTGCCTATTACAACCCGGTCAGCCTGGTGCTAAAAGATAAAGGCTGGCTAGAAGAAGACCTGGGCAAAGACGGCATCCGAGTTGAGTGGACCCAAAGCCAGGGCAGCAACAAAGCCCTAGAACTGCTCAACAGCCGCAGCATTGACTTTGGCTCTACTGCTGGCGCGGCGGCGCTGCTGGCTAAGGCCAACGGCAACCCAATCAAATCTGTCTACGTCTACTCCAAGCCAGAGTGGACTGCCCTAGTAACGCGCCCCAATTCCGGCATCAGCCGGGTTGAAGACCTCAAGGGCCAGCGAGTAGCCGCTACCCGAGGCACCGATCCTTATATATTCCTATTGCGATCGCTCGACCAAGTTGGCCTATCTGAGCAAGACCTTGAGATCGTGCAGCTGCAGCACCCCGACGGCAGGGCGGCGCTAGAGCGAGGCGATGTGGCGGCTTGGGCTGGGCTTGACCCGCACATGGCCGCAACCGAACTGGAGCAGGGTTCTACCCTGTTTTACCGCAACCCTGACTTTAATACCTATGGCGTGCTCAACGTACGAGAAGACTTTGCCACCCAGTATCCGGCCTATGTTGAGCGGGTATTGGCCGCTTACGAGCAGGCAAGACAGTGGGCTGTAGCTAATCCTGCTGAGCTGGCCGCCATTTTAGAAAAAGAGGCCAAGCTGACGCCTGCAGTTGCCGCCAAGCAGCTAGAGCGCACAGACCTGTCCAACTCAGTGATTGGCCCGGTGCAGATAGACACCATTTCGGCTGCTGGGGACGTGCTGAAGAAAAGCGGGGTAATTCCGGCCTCGACCGATGTTGAGCAGGTGGTTAGCGATCTGATTGATCCGCAGTACATCGAGAAAGTTGCTCGTCGCTAGGAGGCCCTATGGGCTTTTACACAAAATCCTCTCATTTCGCCCAGTTGTCACAGGTGCAAAACGGTCGTTCCCCAGCCAAAGCGCCAAATTCTCGCAGTTGGCTGACGGGTTGGGGGCAAGGGTCAAAGACTAGCCCCAGAGCGCCTGCCCATCGTCGCTCTTGGCAGCTGCAGGGCCGCTACCAGGGTTGGATCTTGCCACTAGGGCTGCTGATTGTGTGGGAGCTGCTGTCCCGGCTGGGGGTGTTTCCGCCCAACCTGCTGCCCGCCCCCACGACAGTAACGGCCACGATTTGGGGGCTAGCAACTAGCGGTGAGCTGGTGCGCCACATTGGCGTTACGCTCTTTCGGGTGGGGGTAGGCTTTGGCGTGGGCACTCTAGCGGCCACGCTCCTGGGGGCATTAACCGGCTACTCCCCCACGGCCTACCGCTACTTTGACCCGCTGCTGCAGGCGTTACGCAACATTCCTTCATTGGCCTGGGTGCCCCTGTTTATTCTCTGGCTAGGAATTTTTGAAACCTCGAAGGTAGCGCTGATTGCTGTGGGGGTGTTTTTCCCGGTCTACCTCAACCTGATGAGCGGCATTCAAAATGTCGATCGCAAGCTGGTGGAAGTGGGCAAGATCTACCGTCTAAGCCAGATTCAGCTGATTCGTCGGGTGTTTTTCCCGGCGACGTTGCCTTCGTATATAGTGGGCCTGCGTAATGGCTTAAGCCTCGGCTGGATGTTTGTGGTGGCAGCCGAGCTGATGGGAGCCAGTCAGGGTCTGGGCTTTTTGTTAATAGACGGGCAGACCACAGGCCGACCCGCCATTATCCTGGCTAGCCTGCTGCTGTTTGCCATATTGGGTAAGCTGACCGACTCGCTGCTGGCCGCCCTGGGTAAGCGCCTGCTTCGCTGGCAAGACACCTACATTTCAGGGTGAGGGGGCATGGCTGTGTGTAGGCACTGCACCTTTGGCGCTATGCGCTCTACGGCTATGGGCTTTGATGGGCACGCTTCGCTTTGCCCATCCTACACGGCTTACTCATCCACCCTTCCACTCCCTACTCCTCCACTCCCTACTCCTCCACCCATGCTCTACATCGAAAACGTCTCAAAACAGTTTGACAACGGCTTTACTGCGCTCGAAGCGATTACGCTCAAGATTAAGCCGGGGGAGATTGTTACCCTGGTGGGCACTAGCGGCTGTGGCAAGAGCACGCTGCTGCGCATTGTGGCTGGGCTGGAGTTTCCTAGCTTGGGCGGGGTGCTGATTGAAGATGAACTGATTACTGCACCGCATTCCAGGGTCGGGCTGGTGTTTCAAGAACCTCGACTGATGCCCTGGCTAACGGTGCAGGAAAATATCGAGTTTGGCCTGCACGATCTGCCGCTACCAGAGCGGCGACGCCGTTCTCAGGCGGTGCTAGACAAGGTGCAGCTGACGTCTTTTGCCGGGGCACTGCCGCGTCAGCTGTCGGGCGGTATGGCTCAGCGGGTTGCGATCGCACGTTCCCTCGTCACTCAACCCGACATCTTATTGCTAGACGAGCCTTTTAGCGCCCTTGATGCCTTTACCCGCGCCCGCTTGCAGGATCACCTGCTGGAGATCTGGGGCTACGATCGCCCCACGCTGCTGCTGGTCACCCACGATGTTGAAGAGGCGTTGGTGCTGAGCGATCGCATCATCATGCTGCACCCCAATCCGGGGCGAATCTTTAGAATGCTGCGAGTTGATTTGCCTCGACCCCGTCAGCGCAGCAGTATTCAGTTTCAGGAGATGAAGGAGCGGCTGCTGCTGGGCTTAGATCTGGCGGGTGCAGCTCCGGCCCTAGTGAAGCGATAGGCTGAGGTTTTAGAGAACATGACTGTGACCCCTTCTATTCCTAGATCCCCTGATCTAAAGGGCCAGGCCGCGCCCTGCCCCGAGATTTCCCTGCCCGAAAACCCAGTCACTATTGCCCGAGAACTGGCGGCTGAATTTGCTGCGACAGCAGCCGAGCGCGATCGGCAGGGCGGCACCCCCCAAGCAGAACGCGATCGCATCCGGGCCAGCGGGCTGCTGCGGCTAGCGATTCCGGCTGAGTATGGCGGAGCTGGGGCAAGCTGGATCACGGTGGCTCAGGTAGTGCGAGAAATTGCTAAGGTCGATGCTTCGCTGGCCCACGTCTTTTCCTACCACCCTCTGGGGGTGATCATTCCCCAGCTCTACGGCAGCGAGGCTCAAGAGCGCTACTACTACAGCGAAACTGCCCGCCATAACTGGTTTTGGTGCAACGCGCTCAATCCTCTCGATCGACGGCTGGTGCTGACCCGGGATGACAGCGGCTACCGGCTCAATGGCACCAAGAGCTTTTGCTCTGGGGCAAAAAACTCAGACTACCTGCCCACCACTGCCGTTGTGCCGGGGGAAGAGGCGTTTACGGTAGTGGTCATTCCCACCAGTCGGGCGGGCCTGACCTGTCATGACGACTGGGACAACATCGGCCAGCGCCAGACCGACAGCGGCAGCGTCACCTTCGACTCGGTAACGGTTTACCCCGAAGAAATTCTCACGCCGCGCCAGCCGGGGCACCCGTTTCAGACCTTTCGGGCCTGCCTAGCCCAGTTCAATCTGGCCAATATCTACGTCGGCATTGCTCAAGGCGCGCTGGCTGCAGCCCGTGACTATGCCCAGACCCAAACCCGGCCTTGGCCCACCTCTGGCATCGAGGCGGCTACTGAAGATCCCTACCGGCTGCACCGCTTTGGTGAACTGTGGGTGGGCCTCAGCGGGGCAGAAGCGCTGGTCGATCGAGCCGCTGACCAGATGCAGACAGCTTGGGACCGAGGCTGGGACTTAACCGAACAGCAGCGAGGGGAGTGTGCGGTTGCGATCGCAACCGCCAAAATCGCAGCAACGCAGGCCGGTCTAGCCATTACCAACCAAATGTTTGACCTGATGGGAGCCCGCGCCACCAGTCGTCAGCACGGGTTTGACCGCTACTGGCGCAACCTACGCACCTTCACCCTGCACGACCCAGTGGACTACAAGCTGCGCGAAGTGGGCAACTGGGCGCTAAACCAGCAATACCCAACACCCGGGTTTTACGCTTGAGCCAAGTTGCCCATATCAGCCTTCCCCACCCATTCACCCTCCCACCCAAACCTGTAGCTTACCGATCCAAAAATCGCTGTATCTGCAATGGAAAACCACAACCTGCTGATATTGACCCTATCCTCCCTAGCCAGCTTCGTTACGCTGATCGGCCTTGCTCTGTTTGGTGGCTAGTGGCTCAGCACTGGAGCTTGGGAAGCTGCGGCTGGGCTGTTAGATCTGACTGAGGTGCATAAATCGGCAGCGTGAACCAAAACGTAGTGCCCTGGCCGAGCTGGCTATCAACGCCAATTTTGCCGCCATGAGCCTCAATGATTTGCTGGCAAATGTGCAGTCCTAGCCCCAGATGGAGCGGCTGCCTACGGCTGATCCCCCGGCTGTAGCGATCAAAAATGCTGCGCTCCGAGGATATCCCATCACTCTCAAGGGGGCCGATGCCCTGGCCGTTGTCGCTCACGGTGCAGTGTAGCCAGCGGCCCCTGAGCTGAGCATCAAGCGTAATGCAAACGCCGGAGCGGTTGTACTGCAGAGCGTTGGAGATCATGTTTTCGTAGACTCGCCGTAGCTGCAGCGGATCGCCCATCAGGGGCGGCAGGTCGGGGGAAACTCGCTCGACAATGTGGCTCTGTTCCTGATCGATCTGGGGCTGCAAATCACCAATGATAGTCTGCACAAAGGGCGCTAGAGGCAGCGGTTGGGTCTGCAGCACAATACCCTGCACCTCCTGAACATGGGCCTCTAGCAGCGAGTTGATCAGCCGCAGCTGACGTTCTTGGCTATCGATCATCTGGCTAATCATAGGCGGGCTCAGAGAGACTTCTCCTTGACCATTGCGGTGCAGATTTTTCAGCAGCATCAGCGTGCCAGTAACCGGGTTACGCAAATCATGGGACACCGCATGGAGAAATAGCTGAAGCTGTTGCCGCAGTTCAAATTCTCGAATTAAGAGCCGTTCGTAGAGATAAACACCAAGGTTCGCTACAAAGAAAATGCAGCAGACCAACACCACAAAGAAGATGTAGACGGTTAGCTGCATGCCCTCTTCTGTACCTGGCGTATCAAAGTTAAAGACAAAGAACGAGAGCAACGTCAGGCTGAGCAGGCTGAGCTGAGAGATCAGGTGCCACTGCCACCGCACCGGAATCAGCACTGCCTGCAGCATGAAGAAAATCACCCACCCGCCTAGGTCTAGAAAGGTTTCGCCAATCAGCATGTGCTGCAGTTGGGGCACCAGCAGCACCGCACCTGCATAGCCCAAAAAGGCCAGCCGCACATACCGAGTGGAAGCAGGATAGCGCAGCAGCAGCAAATTTAGCAGCAGCCCCAGCTCTTGAGCTGCCAGCACACAGAGCGTGAAGAGAATGCGATCGTTTCTTAAGGTGGGATCTTCCTGTCCAACGCGGTTGAGGGCTGGCAGGATTAGACCCAGGTGGAGCACTGCCAAAATCCCTAAAAACACAGTCGAAATCCAGATCACCAGCCGCAGGCGATCCTGGATGAATTGCTGCTGCCAGGTGAGATACTCCTTAGATAGCGGCAAAGTCGACTGAGGCCGGATTTGGATCAGCCGTAGACGCTTTTGCAAAGCGGAGAAGGGCATGGCATCGTGTCCTTTCGATTACCTCTAAAATGAGCTTTGTTTCAACGCTTAGCCAGCATGACGACCCGCTCTCCTGCTTCCCTCAAGCTGCTGATTGTAGACGATGACCCGATGATGCGGCTGGGGCTGACGGCTGCGATCGCAAGTCAGCCAGATTTGCTGCTGCTGGGAGAAGCGGTAGACGGTCAACAGGGCCTTGAGCAGGCGACTGCTCTTCAGCCCGACGTGGTGCTGATGGACGTGGGGATGCCCGTAATGGACGGCATTGCAGCAACCCAGGCCATCAAAGCAGCTGCTCCCACTGTACGAGTTGTGATGCTTACCTCTCATACCGACGAAACCGAGATCATTGCCGCCTTTTCCAGCGGGGCCGATGCCTACTGTATCAAAGGCACCGATGTCGATGCCTTGGCCAACGCCATTCGCGTAGCGGCGACTGGAGCAGCCTACCTCGATCCTCAAATTGCTCAAAAGGTGATGCAAAATCTGGCTCCTGCTCGGCCTAAGGCCGCTGGGGGTGGAGATGGGCTGTTGTCAGATCGAGAGCTAGAAGTCTTGGAGCTGATTGTGGAAGGCTTTAGCAATACCGAAATAGGCCAAAAGCTCTACCTCAGCCCCAATACCGTCAAGACCTACGTCAAAGGCATCATGAACAAGCTAGTGGTGAGCGATCGCGTGCAGGCAGCAGTAGTGGCAGTGCGGCGGGGGCTGGTATAGCTGGGGTTTGGGGGGTATGGCAGATATGGGGCTATCTCCGGGGGACTTGAGTTACGTTCTCTAGCATCGCGGGTTTGCTGGGTTTGAGCTTCCTACAGTTAGGGGTAAGCAGGGGCCCAACTGGCTCACCCAACTGGGTGAGCCAGCCGCACGGGTGCTAACGCTAGACTTTGCGATCGCGTCAGCGCTGACCTGTCATATCGCGTCTCAAATACCGCAGCACATCCCCTGGATAAGGGTAGACCGCAAACCCATTTGAAGGCAGGTCGATCACTTGAGTCCACTCAAAGCGCTCGGCAAAGCCCAGCACGTGCAGGGTATCGACCGCATGTTGAGCATCCGCTTCAGAGCCGACTAGGTACAGGCGTAAGCGCTTGCGCCCCGGCTGCACAGGTGGATTAACAGGCGCAGGCGGCAGTGCCGCCTCCCCTAGAGGAGACGACAGAAAGTATTGAATTTGCAGCATTTCAAGGGGATTCCTTTAACTTTTGGGTTAGGAATCCCCGAAAAACGGGTCGGGCCAGACATAAGCGAGCAGCAGGGCAGCCTAAAATAAGGCAGCCCGTGCAGCAGGCGGTAACTGCTGTCGGGTCAGCTATCGGTAGGTGGGTCCAATCACCTTCCGGTAGCGTCAGACCAGGTTTTCGGGGAAAAACAAGCTGCGAGACACAGCTATGAGGATTGATAGTAGATCATCTGATCCTCAAAGACAAGTAAGAATTAATACATTGCTTCAATTTCTTGCAAAGCCTCAATTTCTTGTGGAATAGCAATTGCCGGCAAAAGGCTTTGCCTGTGCTTAGATATCTCAATAGAACTGGCCTTACCTACGGTCGATGTCAGCCATAGTACTCGAACCTAAGATGAGCTGCATTAACTTGTATAGAGCTTAAACTTATGCAGCGCTACGTATGCACCATCTGCAGTTATGTATACAACCCAGCAGAAGGCGACCCAGATAGCGGCATTGTGCCCGGCACTCCCTTTGAGGAGATCCCAGAAGATTGGGTATGCCCCACCTGCGGTGCAACCAAAGCAGACTTTGAACTAGAAGAGGATTAACCCACTTTCACGGTTAAAAGTGCGTTGTTCCCACGCACTTAGTCCACGACGATAACGCGAATGCCGCTGCTGGTTTGGCTGGCGCTGATGCGCTTAAGCACGCCATCACTGTCGTATTCAAAAGACACATTATCAATGTTTTGCAGCCGACCGCTATTGAAATAAACGAACCGCAAGCTGCCCAGGTTTCTGAGCCGACTATTGTTGTAGTAGCTAAAGTTGATTCCACCAATGCTGCGAATGCTGCCATCGTTGTAATAGGTCAACCGAGAATTGCCAATCACCCGTGGACGACCATTGTCGTAATAGGTCACTTCGGTTGTGTAGTCTCGTGCTTCGAACTCAATTTGGCCGCTGGCATACACCTTAATCTTCGCTCCAGGCACATTAACAAACGTGCCCAGCACATCGCCCGCCCGATTGACGTAGACGGCCTGAAAAAGGGCAGTTCTAATGTCTTCTGGCTGCTCTAGCCCAGCGTCTTCGTCAAAGTCTTGTCGGGCTGGAGGGCTGTTCTGGTCGCGCTGGCTGGTCTGGGCAAGAGCATTGGTCGATAGCTGCTGTAAGGCTGACCCTACACGGCTATGAGATCCATCTGCTAGCAGGGCAGGGGCACACAGAAGGCTTAGAGCAAGGCCAAGAACTTTACCGACAAATATGGGCTGTTGTAGGGGGACCATAGGTTTTGTCAAAGATTTTAGTGGGAGTGTTCAGAAAGTTGGGGATAGCTGGGCTCAAACCCTTGCTCTCTCGTTTCAAAAATCGGAATTTACACAAAAGTCTGAACACTCCCATTTTAGTTCGAGGGTTTGTTGGGTAACGCAAGCTTGACACCAACCTACAAAAAAGGATTAGACACAAGCAGAATGCATAGCGTCAGGGGTGCGGCTTCGCGTAGCTGTGCACCTAATCCACGACGATAACGCGAATGCCGCTGTTAGTTTGGCTGGTGCTGATGCGCTTGATCACGCCATCGCTGCTGTATTCAAAAAACACATTATCGATGTCTCGCAGCCGACCGTTATTGAAATAATCAAACCGCAAGCCGCCTAAAGTTCTAAGCCGCCCGTTGCCATAGTAGCTAAAGCTGATCCTACCAATGCTGCGAATGCGGCCATCGTTGAAATAGGTCAACCGAGAATTGCCAACCGTCCGTAGGCGACCATTGTTGTAATAGGTTACTTCGGTTGTGTAGTCTCGTGCTTCGATCTCAATTTGGCCGCTGGCGTAAACCTTAATCTTTCCTCCAGGCACATTGACAAACGTGCCCAATAAGTTGCCTGCCCGATTGATGTAGACGGCTTGAAAAAGGGCAGTTCTAATGTTTTCTGGCTGCTCTAGCCCAGCGTCTTCGTCAAAGTCTTGTTGGGCTGTAGGGCTGCTTTGGTAGCGCTGGCTGGTTTGGGCAAGGGCATTGGCTGATAGCTGCTGTAATGCTGACCCTCCAGGGCTATGGACAGGCCGACCTATTAACAGGGCGGGGGCGCACACAAGGCTTAGAGCAAGGCCAAGAACTTTACCGACAAATATGGGCTGTTGTAGGGGGGCCATAGATTTCGTCAAAGATTTTAGTTGAAGGTTGGGGGTTTTCTAACACTTCAGCTTCACTGCAGAGCTACCTTTTTCCAGAGATAAGCATGTAAAGGACAGTTACAGGTTGGTTTTGCCGCCAAGACTGACTGCTGGCGAATCTCGATTAGCCCTAGCAGAGCCACTATCCAAACTGCCAAGAAACCCAGGCAGTTGCCCGCGATAAGTTGGGGAGTGTAAGGCTTTGACATCAGAACCTCGCATGGCTCGGGGCAAGCTGCCGGGGGACCCATTCAAAGTAGCGAAATCGCCTAAAGCGCTACATCCTACGAGCAGGCTCACCCAGTTGGGTGAGGGCAAGTTCCCCCAGATGGCAGCCAACTGCAGGTGGGGAACGCAGGTGCGACTGGCATACCTTCGTAAGGTCGAGCTTCCCCAAAGACCCATGATTCAGCAGATAACACTACGCGCCGCAGCAACGGCTGCTATCCTCACACTGTCTGCCGGATGTGCGCTGCCCTTTTCCCAAACCGAAGAAGTGGCTGCCCCGGTCGTTGTTGAGGCTAATTCGGTGGTTGCCTTAGGGCGGATTGAGCCGCAGGGTGAAGTGATTCGGGTGTCGGTGCCTAATGCAGCGGATAGCCGAGTTAATGAGATCCGCGTTGCAGAAGGTGACCAAGTCGAGGCAGGCCAAGTAATTGCGGTGCTGCAAGGGGCTGATCGCCGCCGAGCCGAACTTCAGGCGGCTCGTGCCTTGGTAGAGCAGCGGCAGGCAGAGCTGACCAAAACCCAAAAAGGCAGCCAGCTTTCTAGCCTAGAGGCGCAACAGGCCAGGATTGACCGTCTGGAGGCGCAGCTTCTGACCCAAGCGGAGCAGCGGCGGGCAGCTGTGGCGCGATCGCAAGCCACCCTACAAACTTCTCAGCTAGAGTACCAGCGCTACCGGCAGCTAGAAGCCGTCGGCGCAATCAGCCGCTCCGAGCTAGATATCGCCCAGCGTGACTACGACACGGCTCAAGCTGACCTAACCCAAAGGCAGGCCGAACTTAATGAAACCGAAACCACCCTAAGAGCGCAACTCGTTGAAGAACAGGCTCGGCTAGTCGAACTGCGGCAGGTGCGTCCAGAGGATATTGCGATCGCACAAGCCCAGCTCCAGCAGTCTCAGACCCAGGTAGCCCAGCGGCAAGCCGACCTTGATGACGTGCTGGTGCGGGCTCCTGTTGCTGGACAAATCCTTAAAATCAATACCCAGATCGGGGAACAGGTCAACACCCAGCAAGGCATTGTCGAACTGGCCCAGACTAGCCAGATGATGGTGATCGCCGAAATCTACGAAACCGACATCCGTAAAGTGCGCTTGGGCCAGAGCGTCACTGTCACCAGCGAATATGGCGGCATCGACTCCGACCTCAAAGGCACCGTCGATCAGGTGGGTCTGCAAATCGGCACCGCCAGCTTTGGTGAAACCTCAACCGACCCTACCCAAGACGTCAATGCTCGCGTTGTCACCGTCAAAATTCGCCTCGATCCAGCCGCTAGCCAGCAGGTTGCCGCCCTGACTGGTATGCAGGTACGGGTCGCCATCGACGCCAATACCCAAGTCACCAGCGCCCGCCCATAGCCGCTCTACAGCGTGACCAAGCTCAAAATCTCGTCACGCGTCTCCTCAGGCGTCTTGCCTTCCCCCCACCCATCCACCCATCCACCCATGCCCCTTCCCAAACTCCCCTTCGACAAGCCCCTCTCCTGGGCGCAGCTCTCCCATCAAAAAGTGCGCCTTGCGGTTGCCATTACTGGAGTCAGCTTTGCCAACATTCTCATGTTCACCATGATGGGGCTAGAGTCACTGATCTCTGAAGGGGCCACTACCCTGCACGAAAACCTGCGGGGAGATTTGTTTTTAGTGTCTTCGTTTAGTCCTAGTCTACGGTTGCCGGTTCCCTTCCCTCGGGCGCACCTGATTCAGGCAAATGCAGTGGACGGAGTTGCGATCGCAGCCCCCCTCTACATGAACACAGTCAACTGGACTAACCCAGCCCAGCTTGAGCAGGCCCCTGAGGGTGAAAGCCCAAGCGATCTCTTTGGTAATCAAGTGCGCGTAATTGCCTTTAACCCGACTCAGCCTGTGCTCAACCTGCCTGAAGTAGACAGTCAGCTCAATCGCCTCAGCGGGGCCAGCAATGTGCTCTTTGACCGTCTCTCGCAGCCTTCTCTGGGCGATGTTCCTCAGCTTTTGGCCACTTCGGGAGAGGTGCAGACCCTGATGGCGAACCGCCAAGTTCAAGTTGTCGGCCTGTTTAGCCTGGGCAGCACCGTCGTCGAAAAAGGCACCGTCGTAATGAGCGACTGGAACTACACCCAATGGTTTGGCCCCACTACCCTGCAGCAGGTCACCCTAGGCGTGCTCACCCTAGAACCGGGCAGCGACCCCGCAACCGTACAGACTCAGCTGCAAGCCCACCTGCCCGACAGCATCAGTATCCTCACCCTAGATGAACTCATTGGCAAAGAACGCCAGTTCACAGCCAGCGACCCCATCGGCATTATCTTTCGCTTCGGCGGCATCGTCGGCTTTGTCGTCGGCATCGTGATTGTCTATCAGGTGCTCTACACCGACATCAGCGACCACCTACCCGAATACGCCACCCTCAAAGCCATGGGCTATAGCGACAGCGCCCTGCTGCGAGTCGTCCTCCTAGAAGCCATTTTCCTGGCCATCCTCGGCTTTATCCCCGGTTACCTCACCTCCCTCGGCCTCTACCAAATCCTGACCATCCTCACCCGCATCCCCCTAGTCATGCGCAGCACCGTCGCCCTGCAAGTCTTCCTGCTCACCCTGCTCATGTGCAACGTCTCAGGCGCGATCGCAATGCGCCGCCTCCGCTCCGCCGACCCCGCCGACGTCTTCTAACACTCCCCCACTCCCCCACTCCCCCATGCCCCCCACCGTCACCATCCAAAACCTGCACCACACCTTCGGCAAAGGCACCCTCCGCCGCCCAGTGCTGACCGACATTAGCCTGGCGCTTCACCCCAGCGAGATTGTGCTGCTGACCGGGCCATCGGGCAGCGGCAAGACAACGCTGCTCACTCTTATGGGCGCTTTGCGCTCAGTGCAAGAGGGCAGCCTGCAGATCCTAGGCCAAGAACTTAGAGGCGCACGAAAGCGTCAACTCGTGCGGCTGCGTAACCAGATTGGCTTTATCTTTCAGTCTCACAACCTGTTGGACTGTCTGACGGCGGCGGAAAACGTGGGCATGGCGCTGAAGCTGCATGGCGTATCTCGGCACGAACGACGGCAGCGATCGCAAGCTATTCTCACCACTGTTGGCCTAGGCGATCATAGTCACAAGTACCCCGACCAGCTCTCAGGCGGCCAAAAGCAGCGAGTTGCGATCGCACGTGCCCTAGTCACGGCTCCTAAAATTGTGCTGGCCGACGAACCCACAGCCTCTCTCGACAGCCATTCAGGGCGCGACGTGGTCAATCTGATTCAGCAGCTCGCCCATCAGCAGCACTGCACTGTTCTGCTCGTCACCCACGACACCCGCATTCTCGACATTGCCGACCGCACTCTGCATATTGAAGACGGGCGGCTAAGCTCATAATCACCCTATAGCAAGGAATATGACAGGAAAATCTACCGCTATGCAATGGTTCAATGAACCGGCCCAATGGTCCCAAGCCGGTAATCAAATCAACGTGACCACCGCGCCTAAAACAGACTTTTGGCGCATCACCCACTACGGCTTTATTCGCGACAGCGGCCATTTCTTCTTTGAAACCACCGCCTCAGACTTTATCGCCGAAGTCAAAATTCGGGGCCAGTATCAAGACCTCTACGACCAGACCGGTCTAATGATCCGCGCCGATGAGAAGCACTGGATCAAAACCGGCATTGAATATGTAGAGGGCGTGCAAAACCTGAGTGCCGTCGTCACCCACGATTACTCAGACTGGTCTATGACGCCCCTAACCGATCCCCCCGCCTTTCTCCAGCTTCGGGTAGAGCGTCGTAAAGAGGCAATCCACCTTGCCTACTGGAATAATGCCGTGTCTGGCTACACCCCATTTAGGCTGGCCTATCTAGCGCATCCCAGCGAGCTTCAGGTGGGTATCATGTGCGCCTCTCCAGAGGGCAACGGCTTTGAGGCAACTTTCGAAGACTACCGCCTGACCCTGATTTAACAGTTCTCGCCCTGGTCTAAAGTTGAGCTGAGTGGGCTGTCTGCCAACCCATCAGCAGCTTTCCTACATCGGAAAATCTTTAGATGGCAGCGGGTTCTGGGCTTAGCTTAGCAATCAGCACCTCAACCCGCTCCTTGACCTCATCGCGCACGCGGGGAAAAATCTCGGGCTGTTCTGCCGGGTCGTCTAGCTGCCAGTCCTCAAACACCTCCCGCACTACCCACTCCGGCGGCAGGTTAACCCCACAGCCACAGAGCGAGATCACTGCATCAAAGTCCTCAGGGCTAAACTCACTCAGCGCATTCGAAGTCTGATCACTAATATCGATGCCGACCTCTCTCATCGTTGCGATCGCTTCTGACCGCACCTGGCTAGCCTCCAGCCCCGAACTGGTGACAGCAATCTTTCCAGCGCCCAAGGTCTTTGCAAACCCCTCCGCCATCTGAGAACGAGCCGAATTCTTCCGGCACACAAACATGACACGCTTCATAGTGGAGTTCTCCTTGATTACGTAGGCTGTCTATTCCTAACTCCTGGCCCCCCTCCTACCCCTTCAACCTTCACCCTTTACCTTCTACCCCAACGGCTTCGTACAGCGCGGATCCCGCAGCGTCGCCTTCTCCGGCTCGCGGGGAAACCAAAAAGCAGTGCGCTTGCAAACCTCGACCAGCATCAGCATGACAGGGACTTCGATCAGCACGCCGACAACTGTGGCTAGGGCAGCGCCAGAGTTAAGGCCAAAGAGGGTAACAGCGGTTGCGATCGCAACCTCAAAGTGGTTGCTAGCCCCAATCAGCGCTGCTGGGGCAGCATCTTCGTAGACCATGCCCAGTTTTTGAGCAGCGAGGTAAGAAATCAAAAAAATAAAGTTGGTCTGGATAAACAGGGGCACCGCGATCAGCAGAATGTGCAGCGGGTTCTCCACAATCAGATCACCCTTAAAGGCGAACAGCAGCACCAGGGTCAGCAGCAGCGCCACCACCGCTACCGGGCTGAGATACTTCAAAAACACGTCCTCAAACCAGGCCCGGCCCTTGTTCTGCAAAATCCAGCTGCGCGACACCGCCCCAGCCAGCAGCGGCAGACCCACATAGACCAGCACCGACAGCACAATTGTTTCCCAAGGCACTGCCAGGTTGTTAGCTGCCAGCAGCCAGCGCCCTAGAGGTGCATAGAGAAACAGCATCGCCAACGAGTTAATCGCCACCATTACCAGGGTGTGTCCCTGATTGCTAAAAGACAGATAGCCCCACATCAACACCATTGCCGTACAGGGCGCGATGCCCAGCAAAATTGTGCCAGCAATGTAAGAATCAGCTAGGCCTACCTGCGCTCCCCGAATCAACTCCGTACCCTCAATCAGCGGCCTAAACAGCCAGCCCAGGAAAAACTGAGCAAAGGCCACCATCGTAAACGGCTTAATCACCCAGTTCACAACCAGCGTCAGCACGACGGGTCGAGGAGCCTGAGCGGCCCGCTTGGCTTGACCAAAGTCAATCTTGACCATGATCGGATACATCATAAAAAAGAGGCAGATGGCGATCGGGATCGACACCTGATAAAGGCTCATCGCATCTAGCGCGACGGCTATGCCAGGAAATAAGCGCCCCAGCAAAATTCCCACAATAATGCAGAGAAACACCCAGAGCGTCAGATAGCGCTCGAAGAAGTTGAGCTGTCCGCCAGCCTGAAAAGCTTTTGGATTGATCTCAGTTTGATTGATACTCATTGGCCGGGTTGCGATTCTGACCCTTACATCATTTCAAAAAAAATTGATTTGTCAAGAGTCAGGCATCCCGAGTCAGAAATCGCTACCTCAATTTATCTTGAGTTACTGCCGTCTGAGCAGGCGCGGGCAGGCAAAATTGGGCTGAAGCGACGAAACTCTGCTAGGTACTGCTCTAACACGACAAACTCAGGCAGATTCAAGCTGTAATAGACCCAGCGGCTTTCTTGTCGCCCTCTAATCAGCCCCGCTTCTTTAAGAATCTTGAGATGAAAAGAGAGTTTAGATTGAGCTACATCTAGCTGCTCACACAGGTCGCAGACACACAGCTCCTGCTCCCGCAAAAGCTCCAAAACTCCAATTCGGATTGGGTCAGACAGGGCCTTGAAACCCAAAACAACTTTTGTTGGTGAGTTTTGAACTGTTTTTATCATCAACTTTAATTGAAGAAAGCGTGCCGTTGCAGTGTAGCAAACCCTCTCGGGTCTGTCCCTGCTTGGCAGCGCCTCAGTATCAAGAAGCCGTTAATACTCTATTAACTTTGCTTGGTGAGAATAATTTAACGTTTGCGTCCCGACGCAAATTGCACGTGAACCCAGTCCCTACCTAAAAGGTGGGGACTTTTCTGCAGACAGGCAAAGGCAACTGCTTAAGCTTTAGGAGCAGGCTCTCGGTAAACTCCATAAGCTGCAAAGATACCCAAGACAAACCCAAAGAGGTGCCCCCACCAAGCCACCATAGGGTGAGTGGGGAAGATGCCCCAGATGAAGGCACTGTAGTTAACCAAAACGAAGACTGAAATGAGTAGCGGAACAATGCGCTTCTCTAACCAGCCGATCACTAGGAGATAGCCGAATAGGGTATAGATCACTCCGCTCAGGCCGTGGGCGCTCTGCGGGCCCAGCAGCCAGGTCACAAAGCCGCCGCCTAGCCAGCCAATGCAAAAAGTAATCCAAAAGTCGCGCCTGCTCTTGGCCAAAATCAACCAGCTAAATAGGAGAAAGCCAACACTGTTGCCGATCAGGTGACCAAACCCACCGTGGGAAAACGCCGATAGAAAAATTCCTGGAATGCCCTCAAGTGCACGAGGATGTACCGGCAGGTTCCACCGCCCCTGAAAAAACACCTGGTCTACAATCTCCTGAGCCCAGGAAATCGCTAAAATCTGCACCGGCAACAGGGCATTGTTTTTCCAGCGAGCGAGCATTCCTCTGTTTTGAGCAGAAGCGGTGGCCTGGCCCTTAGGCGGCTGCTCTAGAGGGGCTTTGGTGGATCGATGGGCAAAGGTTTCTTGCTCAACCTCGGCGGCCAATCGTTTAAGCCTGGCCTGGAGTTCGGGATCGCTCATAGACAGACATAGAGGGGCGCTAGCAATATTGCCAGATTAGCTTGTCCCGTTCCAAAATGCCCACAAAGAGGGTGCAGATGACAGATTGGCAGTGGGTGAAGCGCTAGCCTTGCTGATTTAAGGGTCGGGAGGACTATTTCTTGAGACATATAACCTTAGGCAGGGGGAAGAGTTTTGTGTATTTTTGCCACGTCAAGCATCAACGGTTCGACTAAAAAAGAAGCTATTACAGTCAAAATAAAATAGTCAATGGGTGCCATAAAGGATTGTCAAATCGATCAAAAGAACTGCCTCAATAGGTACCCTTTTATTTGCGGAGAACGTAATCTAAATAACAATTAAACTCTGATTATGGCTGAGCTTGTTATTGGGCTTTGATCAAGCTATTGCAAGCTTTTCAGGCGCAATTTAGGTAAGTGAATAGGGGAAGGAACTGAGCAATTGCAAAACTTGAATTTATGACTTGAAAAGCGTTGAACTAAACGTGAAGATGCCCTCGTGGGGATAAGCCTCGTTCTAGGGACTGCTCTGTCAATTGGGTGGGATGGCTGACAGAAATCTATTCCATGATTACTTCCCTAGCAAGATACGCCAGAGCGCATATTCTCTAATAATGGATGTAACGTTCGAAGTTAAAAGGAAAACAGCATGGCGCTAGTTAAACTGAAAGATTTTTACGCTGATCACAGCGATATTCTAAATGATGATCAGGGCGACATCAAAAATTTTGATGTCTACGCTCAAGGCGAAGACAAAGTCGGCACAGTCAGCGATATTCTCGTTGACGAAATGCAAGGCCGTATCCGTTATCTGATTGTAGATACGGGTTTTTGGGTTTTTGGTAAGAAAGTCTTGATGCCTATTGGACTGGCTCAAATTGACTACACAGGTAAGCGAGTAAACGCAAGAAGCCTGACCAAAGAGCAGGTAGAGCATCTGCCTGATGTAGACGACAGTCTGCAAAAGATTGATGACGACTACGAGGAGCAGGTACGAGGCATTTATCGGCCTACGGCAGGTACCTCGACGACAGCGACTACAGCAGCCACAGGAACCGCAGCAACTGCAGCGGCAGCAGCGGCTACTCCTGGCAAGGCTTTTGATCGCAAGTCCTATAGCTACGATCAAGAGCCCGCTCTGTACAACATGAGCGATACCAATCACCAGAGCCTGAAGCTCTATGAAGAGCGACTGGTCACCAATAAGCAACGCCAGAAGACAGGCGAAGTTGCTATTGGCAAGCGAGTCGAGACAGAGACAGCTCAGGTTGCTATTCCCCTCGAAAAAGAGCGGGTAGTTATCGAGCGGACTCCAGGCAATCAGCAAGCAGTTGATCCCAACGCTGCTACTTTTAAGTCAGGCGAAGTCGAGCGTGTTGAGGTGTACGAAGAGACACCTGACATTCATAAGGAAACCTTTGTTCGCGAAAGCGTTCAGGTTCGTAAGGAAGTCGATCAAGACGTCGTCAAGTCTAATGAGACAGTGCGTCGGGAAGAGCTCGATGTCAAGACAAAGGGTAAGCCCTCTGTAAACAATCCCTTAGACAAGTAGATTCAAACATAGGTTTGTCTATTAGTCTTTAGGGGTTAAAGCGCTCCTTTGAAGCAATTCCCCCCGATCCGTCGCGATCGGGGGGAACTGTTGTATCTTATGGACTTAGCCTGTTTCCTCAATGCTATCTATAGAGTGAATTGTTTTAATCAACTCTATGAGAGACCTCACCTCTTTAACAAGGGCTTCAACAATGTCGCCATCCTTGTTGGTCAGAATGAAGTGTAGCTTTAGCTCTCGCCAGCTTTTGCTGTCAGCAGAAACCCCCTCATAGGAAAACAAAATGGTCAAGTCTTTGTCAGCCGTAAATGGATCAGCAGAGAGCACTTGAGTAACCACTGCCCCGTGCTTTTCACACAGTCTGCTTTCCATAAGACAATCTTTGTCTCTGATGGGTTCTAGCACGGCTTTCCCAGGCGCTTCTAGGGCTTTAATATACTCAAACAGGTTGTGCTCTCGCCTTTCACGGCATCGATCGAGCCGAGCACAAATGTCTTCGCAGAGTAACACCTGATCAAGAAAAGTCTCGTCAATCACGCCGTCTATCAAAAGCCGATTAATTAACCGCTGCTTTTCCCGATAGGTGAATTTTGACTTAGCGATCCCCATTGCATAATGAGATGCAAGCTTCTTGCCCTCTGATCTTGATCTTAGCCGCTGCTCAAACTCTTCAATAGTTCTAGGGTGTTGACTGTTTGCCAAGGACCTTCCTTCTTTACCAGTGATCAAGGTTGGTGTGTAAAATTACACATCGGTTAAAAACCGTGAGCTGGATTACTCTTTGAATTATGTATAAAGCCTTTGCAGTGTTGCCGCTGTTCCTGACTAGTCAAATAGAAAACAAGGTAATTTTCCTATCATGGATGCTCCACCGGCTATGATCATGATTGGTTTTTTGCCTTGGCGTGCTTATAGCCTAGCTTTTTTCGGGAGCGGATGCCACCAAATGATATAGACTTATTAACGATTAACGATTTATTTATCTAGATGGCTGAGCTTGTTTCTAAAGGAACAGAGAGCTTTTACCAGCCGATATGTGTAACAAATGACAACTTTACTGACAAACCTTTAAGTTTTTATTGACAACTGATTACCGTTGTAAGTCATTAGTTATTAAAAATATGAACAATTAATAACAAGCAGCTAACAGCTAACAGCTTGAAATAGAGAACTACACTTTATCTGGTTGGAAGTGCGATCGCACCCAACCCTACCCCACCTCCGAGTCGCTTGCTAAATCAGCTATGGCGGCATTGACCTCCCTTTCAAGCTGTTCAATGCTCGGCAGGTTTGCCTTTAGCTGCTCCGGCAACTGATGTGTTGAAACCGCTATTGGGGTGCTGACGTTGCGGAGGGCATATTCAGCCACGGTCTTCTTCTTCGAGCGGCACAAAACAATCCCAATTGTGGGTTGGTCATCGCGGTGGCGCAGCAGATCATCGACTGCCGACACATAAAAATTCATTTTGCCGGTGTATTCCGGCTTAAACTCAGTCACCTTCAGGTCAATTACGATGTAGCAGCGCAGCTTGAGGTGGTAAAACAGCAGGTCAATCCAGTATTCGTCGCCCTCGACCTCTAGGCGATACTGGCTGCCCACAAAAGCAAACCCCACGCCCAACTCCAGCAGGAAATCTTTAATGCGCTCAACTAGGGCTTTTTCTAAGTCGCGCTCCTGAGCGTCTGCGCCCAGCGATAAAAAGTCGAAGTTATACGGGTCTTTGATCAGCTGCTGGGCCAGATCAGACTGAGGGGTAGGAAGCGTGCGATCGAAGTTAGTCACTGCCCCACCTTGACGTTGGTAAAGGCTGCTCTCGATCTGCATCACCAAAGTGTTTCGGCTCCAGCCGTTTTCGATGGTTTTTTGGATATACCAGAGCCTGGCTTGAGGGTCTTTAACCTTGTCCAAAATCATGCAGTTGTGGAACCAGGGAATTTGGCCAGCAACCTGCTGGCCAATTTGCCCCTCTGGGTAAGCCTCTGCAAAAGCCCGCATGTACTTCAGGTTTGAGCGGGAAAAGCCTTTGATATCAGGAAACTCCCGTTTTAGATCGCCGGCCAACCGATCGATGATTTTTGCGCCCCAGCCCTCCTGCTCCTGTTTGCGTAAAATCTCAGAGCCAATCTGCCAGTAAAGCTGGATTAGCTCTGTGTTGACTGCCAGAGCCGCCTTTACCTGAGCGGCTCGAATCCGTCCTTTCAGATCGCTTAAAAAGGCGCTGTAATTTTCATCTGGCAGAAGAGAGGGCTGGCGAGGCATGCTCAAGGCTTGAATGACAGCCTTGATTATGGCTTGTTTTGAGAAGCGCGAGGGCCGTTGTTGCAGCCGCTCTAGAGCGGTTGGGCTGAGCTTAACTAGCCCTGCTAGAAATAGCTCGCGCGCATAGAGCGGGCATTGCCCGCCCTACTTGACTTCATACCTCATGCCCTTTATAAAAGCAGCAAAAGCAGCAGCCCTGCTAAAGCGGTGATCGGAATGAAGCCAGCGCCCCACTGATCGTCGATGTCGCGCCGCCAACTGCAGTTGAGGCAGACATAGCGGCTTTCCCCTTGAGTAACTACCGTGTGCCGTCCGCAGTCGGGGCACTCCAGATGGTGGGGATGGTGAGGGTGATGCGGTTCGAGCGAATTCATAACCATGTTCGTTCTCCTTGAGGTTCCAGATGTGGATACGGGAACCGAAAGGTGCTGTTCACAATGGCTCTTAGGTATGTTAGCAAGCTATAAAGAGACGTTTCTCCTTAAAGAAAATCCCTCTCTGGTGGGATAAGCTGCTGAGAGTCATTGGAACATCGCTTCCGGTGATGCGGTCCAGGGAACTCGCGGCGACCACTGCAGGGTTCCCTGGCTTTATCGTTATAGGCCTGTCGTATTCTGCCTAGAAGCACTGTGGTCATCTCCTCGCACCACCTTGGCTCCACTATGGGGCAAAACAACCCAGGAATTTAGTATCCAAAGAGACGAATAGCAGCTAAAACAAGCGTTTTGTGACTTGTGATACTACATAAGTGGGTTGAACGTGGGAATTTCAGCTCAAGAGGGATTCAATCTGATAGGGGAAATCTTCCAGAAACAAAAACTTCTAGTGTGCAGTCGATGCCCTCAGACAATCACGCCGACTCTCAACGCATCAGCCGGCTCTACTATTTTTTGGCTGCCTGCTTAGCTATCAAGCAAAAAGTTCATGAGTCTCCTAACGCTCAGGGTATTGGCTTGCGCTTAGGCAATAAGGAGCTGCGTAAGACGATTAGCCTGCTGCTTCAGGAAGAAATTCCTTGGGAAGAAAAAGAAAAAAAACTGGGTAGTTTGGGCCGCACCACGACTGGAGCTATCGTTGAAAGGCTAGTTGATCTGCGCCGTCATTTGGCAGATGACTACCAGGGCTGGGAAGAACCCTACACCCGAGTATTGACCGCAGAGGATGTGCTGACCGTCCTCTACAAGCTGATCGACCTCACCCCAACCGAACGGCAGCAGCTAAATCTTCCGGCTGGAGACGGGCTCACTTTACTCCAGCGAGCCCTGCTAATTCTGCAAACGGTGGGGGGCCTAGAAAACTATGAGATGCTTTTGCGGGTTTACAAAGCAGCGATTGGGCTGGACTTTACTAAGGCCGAACCTACCCTCAATACTCTGCTGGCAGCGGATGAGCTGATCACGCGAACAGTGGAACAGGCGTTGGATTATCTCCCTAATCGCACCACTAAGGGGCAGGACGAAAGCCGTTTTCCCAGCCGCAGCAAGACCGTGGAGAACTTGACTCTCAAGGCCAAGCGGGAAATTCGCCGCCTGCTGGCCCGCAGCGGCAATCAGCAAAACTCGGTGATGGACAGTACGATTGTCGATTCCTACGTTCGCCAGTATTTGCAGCCTGCCTTTGTGGCAAAGCTGGCCCAGAGCGTGGTAGCCAACGAGCGCTTGACCGATCAGTTTCCCATCTATCTAAAGCGGATTACCCTCACTGCCTCTGGGCCGCTGCCCTTTGCTGATCGGGAGTTAGACGTACTCAAACAGGCCGGGCCATACCCGCCTCTGCTGCACCCGGCTCTGCGGCTGCTTGATCAGCCCGGCGGGCCTGATTTGCCGGGGCCAGGGGACTATGAACTGGCCTCTCAGGAGGCAACGCTGGTGACGGCGGAGTTTTATGTCAAGGTGCCGGAGGGTTACCAGCCTGCAGTTAGCGAGATCTTTCAGGGACTGACTAGCCAAAATCGCCGCCGCATTGATTTTTCCCTCAGCAGCACCGGCATTGGTGGGGCGCTCTCCCACGTGATTAAAGTGATCAATCGGGCGTTGCTGCAGGATATTCCCTGCCTGCGCGAGTACTTTTCAATAGCCCACGACGTTACCTCAACTCAGGCTATTATTCGCGACAATGTGGCGTCGCCAGTGTGGGCCCATAGCCTGGTAAAGCTGTGTCATAAAAAGACGGTAGCGGAGACGCTGCAGGCGTGCGATCGCACCCAGCTTGGCTCCTACGAAGCCTTTGCCTTTTCCGACCCGATTGGCCATGGCGACTATTGCGGCTTTGATTTTCTCTTGGCTCAGGCCCAGGCAGCGCTGCAGGCCCGGCTGCAGGCAATTCGCAATGCGGGCGTATTACCGAGCAAGTATGTAGAGCACCTGTGCCACCGCACCGAACGCCTGATGGCGCTGCAGCAGGCTTGGTCTTATTTTCGGGGCTATCCTTTTTCTTCCCTAGCGATGATTGGCATGATTGGGCGGCAGATCTTGCCCCCCAGCTCCGGAAACACACCGCTAAAAAAGAGCGATCCCTACGTCTACTTTGATGCCTGTCTTTCCATTGTCGAGGCGCTGCTCTCTGAGGGCATCTACCGAACTGCCCACCGTTACCTGCAGCGACTGCAGGTGCTCGATGAGTTTGTCGATCAGGGCTTGGAGCTCACCCAGGCCGAGCCCTCGTTTGAAGTGTTTTCGGGTGAGCTGATTGTTCGCTACCTGATCTGTCTGGCCAACTACTATTACCTATACGACACACAAGATCGCAAACTCCGCTATCTCCCTCCCCGCTGCCAACCCGACCTAAACCGGGCAGAATTAGTGCAGCGGGCCTGGCAGGCGCTCGACCAGGCGCAACAGCACATCAGCATTCGGTTGCGTAAATACGTAGTGATTAACGAAGTGTCTCAAGGCACGTTTCACCCCCACTACGATTTGCTGGGCCGCATTGCTTTTTTGCGGGCCAAGCTACTGCTGTTTTTCCCCCGGCTGGTGCCGCCCAGTCGGGGCGCTCTGCCCACAGAACGCTTTGCCGGACAGCAGCGCACAGAAGCCTCGGTTCACTGGGGGCGGCTCTATCTGGCCGAAAAAGCTCGACTCTACGCTGCCGCCGACGGTAACAGCGAAATCTATGCCTGCTATGCCGCGATGCAGTGCTGGTTTCATCTAATGGCGGCCTACACCAGCCCCGAAAACCTCAATCTAGATGGGCTGATGGGCCGAGAAGGGAGGCTTTCTCCTGAGAAATGCTTGAACTGGGCCCGACAGCTACGCGATCATGCTCTGATTAGCTATGCCGAAACTGGGCGGCAGTGCTACTACCAAATCAAAGAAAAGAGCGGGCTGCCCAAAGAAGACTTGGATCGGTTCGGCCCTTACTGGATCGAAAAAATTCCTGCCATTTACGAGGCCCGAGGTGAGCAGTACCAGCAGGCACTGCAGTCTACCCGCAACTTTTTGGTGCTGGATATGGGGCTGCTTGCGATCGCACCCGACCAGCTGCCCAAGCTATCGCCCAACCACCCCACCCGCAACATTTACCTGTTTGGCACCAACGCCTGCTATCTGTTTTTTGCGCGGGGTCTATATATGCTCTGTAGCGATGAGGCTGAGGAATTTGAGGCCGTTGAGACAGCAGCGACAGAACCGCTCGACTGGGATGCAAAGCTGTGGCACGCCATGCGCCTGCTCAACATGGCCTGGGCGATTGCCGAAGAAGGCGGCGAAATTCACAAGAGCAAACAAGACGGAGAGCGCATCTACCGCATTACCCGCCCGCTGACTAGAGACAGCCAGGCCCAGGTTTACTCACCGCCCGAAGTCGAATCTATTCGCGACCTCTACCCCCGCCGAGTCACCGAGATCGCCGATCTGGGCAAAATCTTTGCAGCTGCCTGCATGGTGCTGCGCCTCTCCTGTGTATCGCCCGCCGAGCAAGCACCCCTAGCCGCAGATATCGAAAATATCTTAAGTCGCTTGCAAAACCCCTATTACCCCAGCCAAAACGCCACCCTCAAAACTCTACTGGCCTGGCAAAAGCGGTACAATGGCCACCTCGATAGCTACTTAAATCGAGCTACAGCAGTTCTGCTGCGCTATAAAGACACAGCTAGTTCCACTGTAAATATCCAGGAGCGGCGGAATGCACTGATCCGGGAGCTGTTTTCCTGACTGCTGGTATGTGAAGGAGCGCGACCTCAGATCTGATCTTCGCTCTGGGTCGAAATTGCCCCGAAATTAACCCAAACGCTTAAACTGAACAAACGCCATTTTTGTGAGGCTCGTCAACTTCCATGCCCCTGATTCAAGAAACCTTTGTAGAGACGGATTGGGAAGAACCTACCCAGGCTCGTGAGGCCAGGGATCAGCGGGCTGCCCAGCTAGAGGCTCAGGGCTGGCTTTGCCAGTGCTCTACGCTCTACCGCATTACCGATGGTCGCCGCGTCTTCTTCCTAGAAGCCCGAGAGCCCGAGCAAATCGACGTATCAGATGTGCGGCCTCGTAAAAAGATTACGCCCCGACAGCCTCGTGCTGCTGGTGAAAAGCGGCCCCGAGACTTTGAGGTGCGCTAGCGTCCCGTTGACCCGATAGTTACAAAGCAATCTCTATTTGCAAACCTGAAAAATCTGTCAGCAGATTCTCAGTGTTATTACGGGGAACTTCCTGGGAATAATCAAATCAAGAGAGCCGGACACCTTACCTGCTCTTTTGATTTCAAAAATCTCTGTAGGAACCTCGGCTATGTTAACCACCACTTCTCCTCGCATCGCTCATCACGGTTGGCAGATTAAGATCGTTGCCGATGAGCAGGTATTTTCCTTTGAGTGCTACGCGCCTGACCTGCCCGATTTCATGAATGATGCCGAGGTTTATCCTGACTGGCAATCCGCTCATGCCGCTGCCTGCCAGTTTGTTGATCGCGAGATTGCTATTGCAGCTTTGATTAATCTGGCGAATGACTGGCTGACAGCGGGCTTAGTGAGTGAAGACGAGTACTGGAATCTCACCAGCTTCGAATAATTGGTTACGGCTTTGAGCCTATTAGGTCTAACCCTTAGAGGTGATGGGCTGATTGAGAAATACGGTTAGCTGCTCTACGCCTCGCTGCAGACGGCGGGCTACTGTCATAGAGCTAATGCCCATTTGCTCGGCTACCTGTTTGCGCGGCACGTCGTTCAGGTAAACCTGCTCCACAATCGTGCGAGTCTTTTCTTCAAGCTGATTCAGGGCCTGCTGTAGCTGTGCCCGGTCTTCTTCCCAGCTCATGAGTTTTTGAGCCTGAGGGTTGGGTAAGAGGTCGCCCAGGGTCGTACCGGTCTCTTCTCCACCACTGCTAACAGCAGCATCAAGGCTGAGCAGTGAGCGGTTGCTGTTGGCCAGCTTCACCTGCTGCCACTCGGCAATGGTAACGCCCAACTCCAAAGCAATTTCGTCATCTTTAGGCAGGCGGCCCAGTTCTTGGGTGAGGGTATCGCGTACCCGCTTGGCGGCCCGCTGCAGGTCTTGCCAGCGCCGAGGAATTTTGACGGTGCCGCTGCGATCGCGCAAATAGTGCAGAATCTCGCCCCGGATATAGGGTACGGCAAAGGAACTAAAAGCGTTGCCCTGCTTAGGGTCGAAACGCTCAATTGCGTTGATTAGGCCAAGGTAGCCGACTTGCTCTAGGTCTTCAAACGATTCGGTGCACTGTTGGCTGAGCCGATGGACGACCTTGCGTACGAGACCTACATTCATCCGCACTAGCTGATTACGCAGGGCAATTGAAGGATTTTGGTGGTAAGCAACGAGCAGTTCAATGGGCTTGGTTTGGGAAGAAGTTAGGGCAGGCATCTTGGGTTCCGGGGGCTAGTGGTTTAGGCGATATGCCCATTGTCAGACGAGAGGCAAGTTGACTAAACCGTTGTTCTACGGGAATCTGTGGAAGCTACTTAGAGGGTCTCAGCAGATCTACGGAGTCGGTCTACGGACGTATCTAGCCATACCCACCTAGCTTTAGCTGAAAACCTTTGCTATGCCCTGGTTTCAGCTAAGGAAACGAACGCTGGCCCAGCAGTACGGTCTTTTCCCCAACTTGACCAAAACTCTACAATTTATTTTTAGCGACTGTTCTCATCAGCTTGACCAAACTCTACAAATTGCTTCCAGCGATTGATCCTATCAGTAGGTATATTGGCACCAGAGGCTTTAGACTCAGAGCTCTATATTTCGGTAAATAGGTTGTGGATCTCCTGCCCAGCATTGTTGGCTATCGCTCGCTGAAACAACTGTACAGTGGCTCCAAAACCCTTGTTTTCCGTGCTCTAAGGGAAGCTGACCAGGCTCCTGTAGTGATTAAGTGCCTAGTAGCTTCAGCGAAACCGTGCAGATGATCGTAACCCTGGCCCACAGCCTAGGTATGGATGTCGTTGCCGAAGGCATCGGAACCTCCGTCGATCTAGAGGGGCTGCGAGAACTGGGCTGCGAGTTTGGCCAGGGATTTTTGTTTGCGCCACCGATGGCAGCTCAGGCTGTGGAGCAGTGGCTAGGGCAGAGGGAATTAAGCGAGAAACGCAGAAAGGGGAAGACGCGAGGAAAGCAGGAAGGTGAGCCCCGCAGATGGGCAAAGCAAAGCGTGCCCATCAAAGCCTCGTAAGATGGGCTGCTCAATAAAGCTGAGTTAATCGAAAAGTTCACGCTCCCCCATCTCCCCGCCCCGCGTCCCCTCCCTTGATCAAGCTACAAACAGCCTTCACCAATGCATCCGGCTCCACGGGTTTAGAAACGTGCAGCTGAAATCCAGCCCGGATCGCCTGCTGCTGGTCAAATTCTCCAGCGTAAGCAGTTAGGGCCACTGCTGGGGTTTGCCCGCCCTGCTCTGGCTGCAGGGCTCTGACCTGGCGGATCAGCATGTACCCATCTAAATCGGGCATACCGATGTCGCTGACTAGCACATCCGGGGGGGTCTGCCTCAGGGCTGCTAGGGCTTCGCCTGCATTTGCGGCTGAGCGAACCTCGGCCCCGGCCTGCTCTAGCAAAAAGACCACAAACTCGCGGCTATCGATTTCGTCGTCAACGACTAGAAGTTGCCTGCCAGCTAGGGGCGCGATAGGGGAAGTAGAGGGGGAGTTGCGATCGCATGCCTCCCCTGCTTCTGCACTCCCGCCTCGAAACAGCGGCAATCTCAGCGTAAAAGTCGCGCCTTGGCCCTCACCTGGGCTCTCGGCCCAAATGGTGCCCCCATGTAGCTCGACCAGATGCCGCACAATGGCTAGTCCCAGCCCTAAGCCGCCAAACTTACGCGTCGTTGTGCTGTCGGCCTGTCGAAAATAGTCAAATATCCTAGGTAAAGCAGCTGGAGAGATGCCCTCTCCAGTGTCGCTGACCGTGACTTGAGCATGGTGGTCAACAGACTCTAGGCGCACCTCAACCCGACCCCCTGCGGGGGTGAACTTGACGGCATTAGAAAGTAGATTCCAGAACACCTGCTGCAGGCGAGTAGCGTCGCCTGCAACTGTGACGGGGGAGGAAAACGGACGGAGAGCGTGAAGCACCGGAGAACTCCCGCCTTCTGCCTCCTGCCTCCTCACTTCAATGCCCTTCGCCTCGGCTGCTAGCCGCACTGTTTCAATGGCAGCACTGATGGTCGAGCTTAGGCTGACTGGGCTGATTGTGAGCCTGAGTTTGCCCTGCAGAATGCGAGAGACATCGAGCAGGTCCTCAATCAGTTCAGACTGGAGTCTGGCATTGCGCTCAATGACGGTGATGGCTTGGGCTGTTTGAATCGGGCTAAGTCGGTTAGACTGCAGGAGTTTTGACCAGCCGAGGATGGGGTTGAGGGGCGACCTGAGTTCGTGGGAAAGCACTGCCAAAAACTCATCTTTCACCCTATTAGCGGCCTGCGCCTCTTCTCGGGCTGCTTCGGCGGCTGAGCGGGCCTGCTGCTCGGCTTCGTACAGCCGGGCATTCTCAACGGCGACCGAGGCCATTTGGGCCAACTGCACCAAAATTGCTTCGTCTGCTGCGGTAAATTCGCCCTCATGTTTGTCTGAAAGCTGGATCAATCCCATGTTGTGGCCATCGCGGGCTACCAGGGGAGCGGCCAGCCAACCTCGCATGGGCGGGTGATTTTGGCCCTCTTTACCAAAGCTGCGCCAGCGGGGATGGGCTTCGAGTTCGGCCTGGGTCATTCGCATGGGGCGGTTGAGGTGGCAGACACAGGCATAGATGCCGGAGCCATCAGATTTCTCATTGTAGTCTCGCCACTGTGCGTACTTATCGGACAGGTAAACAGCGGTAATAGCCTGGGCCCAATTTTGATCTACAGTCATGCTAGTCACGGACTGGTGAGACCCTACAATAGCTGCTGCCTGATCGGTGATCAGCTGCAGGACATCCTCCACAGACAGGGCAGAGTTAATCGCTAGAGCGGCGGTGGTCAGTCCCTGTAGCTGGTTGCCATAATGGCGCTCACGGGCCAGCGTTTGCTCTCGCTCTAGTTCGGCTAGCCTGCGCTCGGTAATGTCTCGAGAGATGCACAAAAACTGTTCGACCTGTCCGGTGGCTCCGTGAATTGCTGTTATCTTGTTGTCCCACCATTTTGGCTCGCCGGTTTCGCTAGGGCGGTGGCCTTGAAAGGTGCCCACGCCCCCTGCTCTGGCAGCATCCATCGCAATCAGTGCCGCCTGCCGATCTACCCCTTGCCAAAACTCGATCCATGAACAATTGACGAACGGCTTGATGTCGGCAATACTGAGCTGCGCCTGCCCCCCTGGGGCCATATATAGAAGGTACCCTTTCAGGTCTAAAACCTTGATACAGTCGTTGCTGCTATCGAGCACCTGCCGGTTAAAGGCTTCGCTTTCGCGCAGGGCCAGCTCAGTCTGCTTGAGTTCTGAGATATCGATGGCGGCGCAGGTCACGCCAACTACGGTGTTGTCAGCTCCCCATAGGGGTTCTACTGTCAAATCGAAGAAAGAATCTCGACCATTTTGGGCGATCTGCACGTTTGCTCGTGTACCGACGCCTGTCCTTAAGACCTGGCGCTTGATCTGCGTTAGCTCGGCTGCTTGCTCGGCAGAGACCAGATCAGCGTCCTGTTTGCCAAGCACTTCGTCTGCTTGGTAGCCAAGGGAAGGATTGTAAATCCAGGTGTAGCGCAGGTTTTGATCTTGGTTGAAGACGGCGATAGGCGCATTTTGCAGTGCCACCCGCAGCCGTTCTTCGGCGGCTTGCAGAGCAGTTTCTGCACGTTTACGCTCGGTCACATCAGCGACAAAGACGGTCAGCATCTCCGGAGAGGGGTAGAGCCGGTATTCAAACCAGCGCTCCCAGGTGGGGTAAAAATACTCAAACTGCACTGCTGTTTGGGTAGTCATTGTCTGCTGGAATTGCCGATAGACCTCAGTGCCCACCACGTCAGGAAACAGCTCCCAAACATCTTGGCCCAGCACCTGTTCTTGGGCAAGGCCAATAATCTCAGCGTTGCGGCTGTTGCAGTAGGTAAAGCGCCAGCTGCGGTCGAGGATGAAAAATCCGTCGTTGATGCTTGATAAAACGCTTTCTACGCTTTGCTGCGCAGTTTCTGCAGCTAGTCTAAGGGTTTGTTCTCGCTGGGTGGCTTCTCGCCGCAGCTGCGCTAGCTTGAGGCTGGCCTCAACCCGCGCCAGCAGTTCTCGGGCTGAAAAGGGCTTCACCAGGTAGTCGTCTGCGCCTGCTTCTAGGCCCTCCATGCGCGACTCTTCTCCGGCCCGAGCCGACAGCAGAATAATCGGGATGTCGCAAGTGTTAGGGTTGGTTCGCAGCTGTCGCAGGACGCCAAACCCGTCTACCTCTGGCATCATCACATCGAGCAGCACTAGGTCGGGGCGCTGCTGCTCAATTGTGGCTAGAGCGGCCTTGCCATCAGCAACTGCCGCTACCTCATACTGCTGCTTCAGCAAACGCCCCACGTAGTCTCGCATGTCGGCATTGTCGTCAGCCAGGAGAATGCGGGCAGAGAGGCGATGAGAGGCAGGAGTCGGGAGGCAGGAGGCCGAAGTGGGAAGGAGATTGGTGGCTTGCTCTTCTAACGGATCTGGAGCAGATTCGGGCAGCCAGCGCAGAGCTTCTTCTACATAGGGAATGGCCCCTGAGCCGATGACGGTTTGCGATCGCACCTGGCTTACCCGCTCCTGAGGCAAGTGAGCAGTCCCCATGGGGATCGATACCGTGAATGTGCTGCCTTGACCTAATACACTCTCGACCTGCAGACTGCCCCCGTGCAGCTTCACCAACTCCTGAATCAGCGAAAGGCCAATGCCCGACCCCTCGAAGCTGCGGCCCTGGGCCCCTTTGACCCGGTGAAACCGCTCAAACAAATGGGGAATTTCTTCGGTGGGAATGCCGATGCCCGTGTCGCTGACTTCTAAAACTACACAAGGTGGGGAAGACGCAGAGAGATCGGGAAATGCTGCCCCCACGTCGGCTCGGTTCCCCGCGTTCCCGTGTCTCCGTAGCTCCGCGTCTATCTGGCTCCCCGCGCTTCTTTCCACACAATGTAAACTTACCCGAATCTTGCCTGCAAGCGTAAATTTGAAGGCATTAGAGAGCAGGTTGAGTATAATCTTCTCCCACATCTCCCGATCCACATACACCGGCTCGGATAGCGACGGACAGTCTACCTCCAGCCGCAGACTGGCCTGCTCGACAGTAGAGCGAAACACACTGGCCAGTTCTGCTGTAAAGCTGGCCAAATCGGTCGCCTCGTAAGTCGCCTCAATGCGTCCGGCCTCAATGCGCGAAAAATCGAGCAGGGTATTGACCAGCTTCAGCAGGCGCAGGCTGTTGCGATGGGTGAGCTGGAGCTGGTGTTTCAGAGTGGATAGGTGGATGGGTAGATGAGTAGAGGGGTGGATGGGTGGATGGGTAGAGGGGGGCTCATCTACTCTTCTACTCTCCCACTCATCCACCCATCCCAAGCTCGCCAACGCTTCCTCCAACGGCCCCAGCATTAAAGTCAGTGGTGTGCGAAACTCGTGGCTGACGTTGCTAAAGAAGACAGTTTTGGCCCGATCGATTTCTGCTAGGGCCTCGGCTCGCTGGCGCTCTTCCTCATAAGCTTGGGCATTGGCAATGCTGGCGGTAATTTGGGCTGAAACTAGATTGAGAAACCGCTGGTAGTTGTCATCAAAGAGTCGGAACGGGTTGAGGCCCGCCACCAAAATGCCTGCTTTGCCCGCCTGTCCAGTGGGGGAGATGGGCACAACAACCGCCTGCTGAGGGGGACGGTCCCAGGCTCCGGTGGGGAGGTCGGTAAACCGCTTGCTGAGATCTGAGATTAAGCTGGGCTTGTGGGTTTCGAGGACTGTCGCAAAGGGCCAAGACTCATCGCTCAAAGAGACACTCTGAGGTGCGACTGGATGGCCTGGCTCAAGGCCACAGGTGCCCGCCAGGGTGGCCTGCTGCTGTGAATCAACTAGATAGATTGCTGCAAAGGGAAAGTCGTAGGGGTTGCTGGCTAGACAGTGAGCGCTGAGGGTGCACGCAGCGTCAAAGGTGCGGGCATCGGCTGTGCTGGCAGCGAGTTCTTTGAGCAGGGCCAGCTGGCGCTCACCGATAATGCGCTGAGTGTCGTCGGTATTGGCACAGATGATGCCGCCGGTATCTCCCTGCTCATTGGGGACTGGGCTATAGGAAAAGGTGTAGTAAGTCTCTTCGGGATAGCCGTTACGCTCCATAAGCAGCAGGAGCGCTTCATCATAGGTGCCCTCGTTTTGGCGCATGGCCAGCTCTGCTCGAGGCCCCACTTGATCCCAAATCTCGTGCCAAACCTCGGCAGCGGGTTGGCCCAGGGCAATTGGGTGCTTACCGCCCAAAATGGCTTGGTAGGCATCGTTGTAGAGATTGATCAGCTCTTCTCCCCACCAGACAAACATGGCCTGGCGGGAGGTGAGCATAATCCGAACGGCAGTTTTTAAGCTCTGAGACCAGTGCTCAACCGGACCTAGGGGAGTCTGTGACCAATCATGGGAGCCAATCAGGGTTCCCATTTCTCCCCCTCCGGCAAAAAGGGCTGCAGCAACAGCCCCTCTCTGCACTGCGTTCATATTTTTTACTCCTGCTCCTGGAAATGCTTAATTCGCAGCGCTTTTTTGAAATTGCTCAAGAGGCTGGGCGGTGGATCCATGAGCTTAAGGTCAAGGAACTAGGGCCGACCTCTATGTTTTTCTGATCGTCAACAATGGGCAAGGGCAAGCCCCATTTATTGGCAAACTGGGGTTGCGATCGCATCATCTCTGGCCACAGTACTCGAAGCAGGTTGCTAGCAGATCGGTTAGCAATCAGCGGCCTTGGGCACAGCAGCAGCTCAGGGGACGGCATCTCAGAGGCTGATATAAATGTTTCTATATCTAATGACTGTGGAGAAAGATTAGCGCAATGTCTATATATCGAAAGGCATACGTGGAGCCGAAAGCAGGTGCGGAGGTCGTTTGTCTATGACCCCCCTCGGCCCCGAATCAATTGACTGGCAGGCAGAGCTAGCCCGCGAGCGTAACCGCGTAGCAGCAGAACGCACACTGCTGGCCTGGATCCGCACCAGCACAATACTGATCAGCTTTGGCTTTGGCATTGACCAGGGCGCGGTAGCGCTTCAGGCTCGCTTTAGCGAGACGATTAATCCTGTGCGGCTGGGCTATTCTTTGGGGCTGACCTTTGTCGGGCTAGGCACCTTTACCGTGATCATGGCAGCCCTTGATCACTGTCAGGAAATGCAGCGCCTGCAGCAGCCCGAGTATCAATACGCTTCCCGTCCTCCTTTGGGGGCAACTGTGGCGGTGGCGCTGCTCGTCATCGGCATAGGCGCGTTTGTCGGCATCGCGCTCAAAGCAGCGGTCTTTTGACAGGAGACTCTAGTGGTCTGGCTTCTCAAGTCGTTACAGCAGCAAAATTTCAACCAGGCTGATCAGCCCAAACAGCACTACTGCTGCAACCACTATCCGATTCATAGCGTTGATAGGCAGACGCACGTATTCTTCCCGTTCGAGGCCCTGGACAGCTAACCGATGCTGCGCTAGCGCTAAAACCAGAAGCAACAGACCCGTGCCGATAAACAGCAGGCTCAGAGCTTGGATGTTTCCAGCGCTCAGGGCTAGTCCCATAGGAAATGGCACAGTCAACTCCGTGTAGATTTGGTCAAAAACCATGCCAAAGCCAATTAGCGCCAAACAATTGCCAATCCACGAGGCCAACGTACGCTCAGCCGCTGCCCGATTACGCTCCTTGGCTAGCTCGTTGGTCGCTCCGGTAGGGCGTTTGGGTTGAGGAGGAGTCACAGTTGCTATTTCAATCGCTGGTATCGACATAGATCCAACCCGATTGTAATCGCCGGGTTACGCTGTCTCCAGGTCCGCTGACGCTCTTCGGTAATTTTCTTCTGTCCTTCCCCTATGAATAACGCCAATCCCACCCCAAACCTAGCCGTTGAACTGGCTAAAGAACGCAACCGCGCCGCCCAAGAGCGCACGCTGATGGCCTGGATTCGCACATCCCTGTCCCTCATCAGCTTTGGCTTTGGCCTCGATCGCCTTGTCACCATTTTGCAAGACGGCCTGAACGTCAATCAAACTCCGGTGCGGCTGTCGCGGATTTTGGGCCTGTCGTTTGTGGCGCTAGGCACCGTTGCCATGCTCTATGCCGCAATGGACCACCGGCGGCAACTCCACCGCATTCAGCGAGATGACCTGATGTATGTCTCTCGGCGTTCGCCCTCGTTTTTGGTATCCATTGTTTTAGCTATCTTGGGGACATTGGCCTTTTTGGGCATCTTGCTCAATCCCCTGCTGGGCGGAATTTAGCCCCTTGAAAAGGCTGCCTTTGCAGATTGGTGCCAAGCACAGCGCGATCCAACACCCCAGCCAAAATCTCCCTCGCTAGTCGGAGGGGTGTAAACGGGCTGCCTTCCTAGGATGGATAGGCAAATCCAAGGCTTTTAGCGTATGAAGTACCGGCAGCTTGGCAACAGCGAACTCAAGGTTTCTGAAATCAGTTTGGGCTCCTGGTTAACCTATGGGGGCGGTGTTGAGCAGCAGCAGGCCGCAGCCTGCGTTCACAAAGCTTTTGACGTTGGCATTAACTTTATCGACACGGCCAATGTCTACGGGCGCGGTGCTGCCGAATCGTTCTTGGGTGAAGTGTTGCAGGGGCGCGATCGCAACTCCTACGTCCTCGCAACCAAAGTCTACTTCCCCATGTCTTCAACCGATCAGGGCCTATCGGCAGCCCAGATCCGCAAGCAGATCGACGCCTCGCTGCAGCGTCTCCGCACCGACTATGTTGATCTTTATCAGTGCCATCGCTACGACACAAATACGCCGCTGGAAGAGACCATGACTGCTCTGAGCGAGGTGGTGCAGCAGGGCAAAGCCCGTTACATCGGCTTTAGCGAGTGGAACCCGGCCCAAATTCAGGCGGCTCTAGATATGAGCGGCGTCGAGCGATTTGTCTCCAGCCAGCCGCAGTACTCTATGCTGTGGCGCAAGCCTGAGGCCGAGGTCTTTCCCCTGTGTGCAGACAACGGTATTGGCCAGATTGTCTGGTCGCCTTTGGGGCAGGGCGTGCTCACCGGCAAATACAAGCCAGGTGAAGCACCACCCCAAAACTCTCGGGCCGCTAATGATCAAATGAATGGCTACATGGAGAATTTGAGAAGCGATCGTATTCTCAGCGCCGTCCAAAACCTCAAGCCCATCGCCCAGCAGCTCAACCTCTCAATGGCCCAGCTAGCCCTGGCCTGGGTGCTGCGCGATGAACGAGTATCAGCAGCCATTATCGGAGCCAGCCGCCCTGAGCAGGTAGAAGACAACGCCGCCGCTTCTGGCATTCACCTAAGCGACGACGTACTAAAGGAAATTGATCAAATACTGGCCCCAGCACTGCCGCAAGCCGTAGGAAATTAGGGAGTGGAGGAGGCAACGCCAGTTTGAGAAGAGAGCGCCTATGGATGGGTGGATGAGTGGATGGGGGTAGCGGCTATTTAAGGAATGAGTATAAAGAGCAGAGAAGTAAAGCCGTTTCAATCCCACCCCCTTCCCTATCCTTCCTCATCTCCGCGTCTCCCCTATCTCCGCGTCCCCGCGTCTCCCCTATCCCCGCGTCTCCCCCATCTCCCCTATCCCCCCACCCGCGAGCTATACGGCTGCCAAATCTGCACTGCCTGCCCACGAGCAACCAGGACCTGACTATTAGGACTGAACTGGAACTGGGCAACGTTGTGGATTTGAACCAGGGGTTGGCCGGTGGCGGGATCCCATACAGTAACACCCTGTTGCGGAATGGGCTCGCTCTGGGCTGGGGGCTGCAGCAGGGTGCTGGTGGCTAGGACTTTACCATCGGGGCTAAAGGCCACATAGCCCAGGTTGTTAAGCTGCACCGGGTGCCCTACCGACTGCACCAGTTCGAAGGTGCGAATGGACTGGTTGGTCTGCAGGTTCCACAGGTAAGCTGTTTTGTCCTGGCTGCTGACTAGGCGCTGGCTGTCGGGGCTAAAGGCGAGGTGCTGCACCCGCTGGCTGTGACCCTTCAACGTGATCAGTCGGGCTCCGGTGTTGGCGTTCCACAGCTTAATGCTGTAGTCAATGTCGGCAGTTGCTAGCTTCTGACCGTCGGGGCTAAAGGCGATGGGCATGTCGGGCGGTAGATTGACGGCCTCATCGACAAAGGTACGCACTAGCTGGCCGGTTTGGGCATTCCAAAGCTGGAGGGTATTGCGGTTGGTGGCCGTTGCTAGCCGCTGCCCATCGGGGCTAATCAGTAGGGTCAGGGGAATGCCATCGTTAGGATCGAGTGCGATGGTGCGTAGGAGTTGCCCCGTTTGCAGATTCCAGAGCTTGAGGGTTTGGTCGGCACTGGCGCTGGCTAGAGTGCGTCCGTCGGCGCTAATTGCGATCGCACGCACCGCATACCGATGCCCGCTCAAGGTTCTAACGGCTTCCCCTCTCTCCGTTGTCCACAGCCGCACAGTGCCGTTGGAAAGACCCGCTGCCACTTGCCGCCCGTCGGGAGTAAAGGCTATGGCATTAGCCACATCGCCAACGATCCGATCAGATTCGCTGGACGGTTCCTGTGGCTGGCCTGAGTAGGAAAAACCTTCAATGGCTCGTCCTCGCAGCAGCGTGACAATCCGGGTGCCGCGCTGGGCATTCCACAGGGCCAAGGCGCTGTTTTCAGGGCCGCCGCTGCAGGAGCGCTCGTAGCTGTAGCTGCTGACGGCCAGCACAGTGCTATCTGGGCTGATGGCCTGAGCCAGGGTATAGACCGGGCAGGTGTTGTTAGGATACAGCCCCTGAATATTAATGGTATGGGCCAATCGAGGCCGCTCCCACGAGCCGACAGCAGGTATTGGGGCTTCTAAGGCGGTGGTCAGCCAGTTAAAGAGTACCGGCAGATGGCGGTTAAACCGTTCGCCCTGCAGATATAGAGCGTCGGTACTGCAGCTGCCACAGCCTTGAGCCGTCAGGATATTGTTGATGCGCTCCCAGGAGATCCCAGCCCAGGGCAGATGCCCCACCGGAGCTTGCAGAGAATAGTTCAGCTCTAGCTCGGTCAGCCAGTCGGGGGCAACGAAGTTGTCAGGATCGCGAGTGGGGCGAGTCCAGCCGACACGATCGCCAAAGGCTTTAGCAGCGGTATCGGTGTTGTTGGGGTGCTGGGCTCTGGCCTGGTCCCAAATCGCTTTTTGAGCACTGAAGCCAAAGCGTCCGCCGCTGGCCTCGCTCCAGAGCCGGTCAAGGGTTTGCAGCACTTCCGGGGGAATGTTGGTGGCCAGCGGTGAGCTAAAGAGGTCGCCGTTGGGATGCACATAAACTTCTAAGATGCGACGAGTTTCGGCATCGGCAGCCTGCCAGTTTTGAGCCTTGAGCTGCGCTTGCAGGGTGCTGATATCAGCCGCAGGAGCCTGAAACAGGCTGGGGATAGGCTGCGTTTGAGCCACGGCCCTTTGAGTCTGGGGAGCTGTGAGCCAGCTCAAGCTAGTCACCAGAATCATGCCCAGCAACAAAAATGCAAGAAAAGAACGCTTCATAGAACTTGATCAAGATTGAGAGGACTGAAGAGATAAATTTTTGGGCGACCGCCGCTTAGTTTGACCAGAGGCTACCCGCGAAGGTTAGGAGAGAATAGGTGGTTAGGCTAGGTGCGATCGCATTACCCATTGCTCAGCTCCTGAGGCCGTTTTAGCAGCCACAGCAGAGCAGCCCCGGTAATTACGCTATAGGCCGCCCAAGCCAAACCACTGACGATACCTACTAGAGCCGTAGGTAAAGGCTGACAGATAGCAGCACACAGCGTCGCCCCGACACCGCCTTCAACCACACCAGCCACCAGATTAGCCAGCAACCATCCAACAAGTTGAACCCGGCGGCCAAGCACCAGCGCCTGAGCCAGAGCCATGACTAGAACTGGAATTGGCCCTGTGATGAGGTTGAGCCAAAAGACCTCCCACAGCCCAAACTGGTTCCAAAGTGCGTTGACAGGAGGAGTGTAGAGGCTACTGCTAGATGCCAGAATCAGGCTACCGACGATCCAGCCCAAGGCACTAGCCAAAGGCCACCATCGTACTTGCTGCACCACCTGCCTGACCACCCACCACTGCAGCGTGCCTAGGACGATCCCTGTCAGCAGCAGGGTAGCGGCAAACTGCAGCCCATTATTTTCAAGAAACCCAACCAAAAATCCGCCTAGCAGGTTAGCGAGAACCCACTTCAGCAGGAACTGAGTCGATGGGAGCTGTCGAGATACTGCGTGAGTCATAGGTTTAACCCCGCAATAATTTCGGCCAGGTGAGGCTCAAACTGCTGCATCGCCTCATAGTCGGAGAAAGATCCGGTTGGGTCACCGACAATCAAGCCAGTTGCAATAACGTACAGAGTTGTGCCGTCGGTAGCTGCGTAACCCAAGCTGTAGTCGGCCAGGGTGCCGTTGTCATGGCTTGTGCTGAAGCTGTAGCGGATGCCGGACAGGCTGCCAACAGGGGCCACCTCAGGTGCCTGACTAGAAAATTTGAGGGTGGGAGCACCCATTGTCCGATCTTGCTCCATTGAGGCATAAAAGTCCGTTGCCCAAGCCTTTAAAGCGACATCCTGATCGCCTCCGGCCTCTGCCAGCTTAGCCCCAAAGCTTGAGCCAGCAACAGTTTCAGTAAACAGCTCAACGGTGCCAACAATGTCGCCATCTACATAGACGCAGAGTAAGGTCGGGTTATCGCAGGGGATGACCTGCCAGCCTGCTGGGACCGAGGTCGGGCCTAGCATAGCTGACCAGCTATGCATGCCGTTTGGGCCAGGTGACACCGCGCCTGGAGGCACCGGTTCTGGAGGAAGGGGTTCCGGCTGAGGCCGCATTTGCAGGTCGGCGCAGGCAACTAGCCCAGAAGCAATGATTAAGATTCCACTCAGGGAAAGGAGGCGAGTAGAAATGTTCATAGGTGGGGGGTTACACAGAGTTGAGAGGATCGGCTGCCTCGCTGCTTTGTTAAAGGCTGCGAGCAAGGCCGATTTTGCAACGAATGAGTCTAAGGGCAGTGCTGCCTCTCGTAGTGGGTGAGAGCCGCTGCCGCCAATTTAACTTCAGCCGATAAAAGCGCAATTTCGCAAAACATCTAAGAAAATACGCTGTGGACTTATCGTTATTTTCTATCTTCAACAGCAGACTATTTTCATGGTTACAGAAATCGATACAGTTTGTGCCGATAGCATTTTTAGAGGTATCCCCCAACCGCTTTTGAAAAGGGGCAAGTATTGTCCGCCTGGTTTTTGCGGCAGTTTCCAGAGCTAATCACGCAAATTGACGTTGTCTAGTCCCTTTTGTACCAGATCTTTATCTGGTTTTAATCGGGCGGCGAGTCCGTAAACCTCTAGCTGCTGGGTGAATCAACCTGAGTCAATTGCTCGCATCAAAATTTCCTCTCATGCGTCAACTTGTTAAACATTTAAGACTGAATTGGGGCTACTCGCGCTCATCTACCCCAGATCTTCTCGATTTGCGCCTAACTTCGGCAGTACTCTACTCATTTGAATAAGGACCGGCTTCTAGGCTAACGCTTCAAAATTCTGTTGAAACGCTTTACCAATTCTCCTAACGAGAACTATAGGTGCTTTGCTGGGCCTAGGCCTCTGTGTCTTGCCAGGAAAATTCCGTAGCTAAACTTGGGGAATTTGCACTGAGCTTAGCTAACACTGCGGCTCAAATTAATGGGTGTATTTACTGCTGGTTAATTTGCTTTTCTACATATTAAAGCAAGAAGTAGAAGGGCAAAAAAAACAGCTTAATAAGCCATGGCGGCTGTTACTTGTAATCTCTGTCTAGTTTTTTAATAGGTTGAAATCAAGGCAAAACCGAGCTTTCTACGGTTCCTGTCACGACTTTCAACAACCGTATCCACATCGTTCTGCACTCTTAAGAAGGACCTCATTTCATGACTCGCACTCGCAAGCCAAACAACAATTCCGAGACTGAAAACACCAATCTAGAAGGCTCAGAACCTTTGCCCGCTCAGACTGAAGCGCTTGCGGTCGAGCCAGTTGATGCTGCCGTCGCAAGTGGGGTCGATCGCCTGATGGAAGTTATCGAAAAAACCGTAGAGACGGTGGGTAGTGATGATGCCGAGCGCCAAATGCTGCGCCAGGGTGTCACCACGATTGTGCAAGATACGCTGCTCGACTTTCTGCGACCCCAGGAGGGTGACCTCAGTGCGGCATCGATGGGGCTGGTCGCTCCTGTCAGCGAGGCCCGAATGCTGACAACTGAGGGCGACACCACCAATACTGCCCTTGACTCTGCTGTGAGAGGCTCCCAGCAAGTGGGAATGGCCTTTGTCGACTTTACCCAAGGGCTGATCACAGGCACGTTCAACTCCATCATCAAGGCCACCATCGACCAGATGAAGGCCTATAGCGAGATGGTGGCCGATATCACCAAGAGCCTCAAGGAGTTTGCCTCCGACAATGTCTCTGAAGACGCGGTGCAGGAAAAGCTGGCCCAGCTTACGTTTACAGAAGCCTCCAACGGCAAAGAGACAGCCTTTGCGGTGAAAAAAGACCAGCCGCGCCGCGCCTATCACCTGAAGCGCCTCTACTACCTGGCCCCCATTACAGGCGGGCACCGAGTCGAAATTCTCAAGGTGTTTGGCCTGGAGAGATTGGTTGAGAACGGTGTTATCAATGAAAAAGAGGCTCAGCTTCTGTTTGATAGCTCTGAGTTTGATCAGGTTGGAGGCATTTCTGCCAATGGCAGCACCAGCTATCTAGCGGCCGATCTCGTGACCATTCAAGCTGCCATTAAGCACGGTCTCGCCAGAGATGGCATGAACCAGCTGCGGCAGATGGCGCGGGAAGGCATGGCGCGAATTGTGATCACCGAGGGGGAGATCAACACCAAGCTCATCTTCCAGGTTTCCTCCAGCGAAACTAACACCTCACGCACTACCAACACCAACCGCAGTAGCTTTGGCGGCTCCGTCCGAGGCGGTGCCTATTGGGGCTGGGGCAGCGCCAGCATGAATGCCTACTACAACCAGCTCAATGTCAGCACGGTGGATCAAACCTCGGTAGGCAATATCGAGACGCTGACCCAAATGAGCGGCCAAGTCATTCTGAAGTTCAAGACCGACTATAAGCCCCTCAACGACGGTACCGGCACTGTAAAAGAGTCAGATCTAGCACCCATCATCTAGCTTTGTAGGTTGGGTTGAAGCTCGGCAAAACCCAACATTCCCAGCAATCGCTCGTACCAATTCTCCGCGCAAGAACAGTAGGTGCGTCACCGCAACGGGTGACGCACCCTGATCGATGAGTATTTATTCCTGAAAACTGAATGCCTTCTATTTACTTTGGCACGCTGGTTGAACTGGCAGCGGGTGCGATCGCAACCATCCCAGCCTCCCAGCAGCTAGCGCCCGATACCCTGCCAGAACTCTTAGCGCAAGCCCACCTCAAGGAACTGCCGCTAGGGGCCACGCTGCCCCAGCTCATGCTGGATGAAATTGAGATTGACATTCCCGTTCACTTTTATATCTCACAGGGGCAGATCTCCTCGAAGCCTGCTGCAACCTTGTCCCCTTCCCGGCTGATGACGGCATTGCCCTCGCCGCTGGTGCCAAAATCAACGGTAGCATTGAGCCATTTTAGAATGACCTTAACCCTCAACCCCGATTCACCTGCCTCCAGCTCAAGCTAAATCCTAATGTGCCGTAGCTACTGTGCAAAACAGCGATCACACCCCTAGCGCCAATACCCTGGCGGATCTGCCAAATGAAGAGTGGGAACTCTCTGAGCTAATTCAGCTTGTCACCGCGGAGCTAGACCAGGCCCAAGACACATTAATTCTCAAGGCCCAAAATCGACGCCTGTCGATGATGGTCAATCAGCTCAGCCTGGACTTGCAGGTAGACGTGCGCCACGCCCCTAACGGTCGGCTAATGTTTCGCACGGTGTCGCCAGGGCAAACAGGGGCAACCGTGCTCAAGCTGGGCTTTACCCCCGCGCTTGATACCCAGGTGCAGGAAACGCGCAGGTCAGTCGATCTAGAAACGGGCACCGACCAGCGGTTAGAAACCCTGCCCGACATCCAGGCCGGAGAAATTCAAAAGCTAAAGACCGTAGGCATTCATACGGTCAACGATTTGCAGGTCACTACACAAACCCCAGCTACGCTCACAGAAGTGTCTGTCAAAACGGGGCTAGATGAATCCCGGCTGCGCCTGTGGCGGCAGCTGCCCTTCATTGCTCAGGTGCAGCCTGAAAGTGGCTCTCCTGGCAGCATCGTGATGATCGACGGGGGCTACCTGGGGCTGGCTAGTGACAAGGTGGAAGTTTACTTTCAAGACAGGCTAGCTACCATTCGAGAACGGACCAGCACTCGCCTCACGGTGGAGATGCCCAGAGGAGCCGTGGGCAGCGGGCTTGTCTCTGTCAAGGTGAAGGATCAAAAAACCAACACCCGACCTTGGCGGGCCGATGTTGTTGAGCTTTGCGTGTTGAATATTACCCTCAAACCGTCTGCTTCAATCCGGGTGCAGGACGAGGTTACGTTTCAAGCTGCTCTGATCAATCAGGGCACGCTCGGAACCGGCAAATTCCCTGTGAAATGGGAGGTCTTTAGAGCCGTTCAGCGCCTGCCCGATACCAGCGCCCAAACCAGCCTCCGGCCCGTCGATCCTGGCGAGGATCTGCCGATCAGAGAAACGGACATCTTAGTGGCCGAAGGAACTTACTTCCATGCGCCTCTGCTTGCACAGCAGCGGTCGGCAGATCCGTCCACTAGCTTTACGGCGAGGCTAGATCAGCCGGGAGCTTACCGGGTTAGCTTTACCGTTGATCCAGACAACACGCTGCTAGATCAAGCCCCCACGAACAATCAATTTATTCGCGAGTTTGTGGTTGATCCGCTGCCCCCTGCAGCCCCTGCCTTTGGCCCACCGGCTAGCCAATTTTCGCCCACCTCTGGCAGAGCAGGCGACCGCATTACGCTATCAGGCAGCGGCTTTAACACCGGAACGGTCATCGTTCAATTTGGCAATACAACTGCTACGGTGCTTAGTCTCTCTACTGGAACGCAGCTTGCCGTTAGAGTGCCCTCTCTCCCGCCTGGGCCAGTAAAAATTTCGGTGCAGACTGCAGGTGGCAAAGCCATTAGCCAAGACTCTTTTACCGTATTAGCCAGCAGCTACTACGGCCCGGGCGGGGCGATTGGAGGTCAGCTCCTGTGACCTCGTTGAGTAGCCCAGCTCAGGGGCAATCCATTACCCGCTCAGTTTGGTCTTTTTGGACAAAGCCCTTTCAGGCGCATCGGCAAACCATTTGGTTGAGCGAGAAACACCACTTGCTGGCCTGGATTCTCTCTCTCGAAACGGCCCGCAAGCATTATCCAGAAACAACTTTGGTGACCGATGATGAGGGAGCCAAAATGCTAGTGGATGGTCTCGGCCTTCAGTTTGATACGGTTTCAACCGCGCTGAATGCTCTGTATGACCAAGACCCAGCCTGGTGGATTTTGGGCAAGCTGTGGGCCTACCGCAGCCAGAGCCATCCCTTTATTCACGTAGATAGCGATGTGTTTTTGTGGAAGGCGTTGCCCCAGGCTCTCGATGTCGCCCCCGTCTTTGCCCAGAACCCAGAGTATTTTGTGTTTGGCCACGTTGATGCTACCTGCTGGTGGTACCGCCCCGAAGCTTTTGATCAGCTTGTTCAAGCTACAGGTGGATGGCTTCCAGATGAGTGGCACTGGGCTGTTGCCCAGCGCTACAGTCAGGCATACTGCTGCGGCATTTTTGGCGGCAATCGGGTGGACTTTATTCGCCACTATGCCGATCTCGCGCTCCAGATGGCAACTCACCCTCACAATCAGGCAGCCTTTGCCCGAATGGACAACAAGCTGGGAGACTGTTTGCTAGTGGAGCAGTATTTTCTGGCAGCTTGTCTGGCATACCATCAGCAGGCGACTGGCTCTAGCTTTGAAAAAGTCAACATACAGTGCTTGTTTGACTCGCCAGAAGCTGCCTTTGCCTCGGAGCAGCCAAACCTATTGGGCTACACCCATTTAATCGGCAATGCCAAGCACGATGTTGCGATCGCACGACGCCTAGAGCAAAGAGTAGCCCGAGATTATCCAGACCAGTACGAACAATGCTTGCGGTATCTGATGCCTTAATAATTAGATAAACATTGCCCTAGCTGTTGCGCCAAAGTTTGCACATGGGGCTGCTTTAGCAGAGATAAGTGATTGCCTGGTACCTGATGCAGCTGAATGTCGCTTGCTAATGCGCTCCAGCCTAGGGTTGCATCTTGACCAATAGCCTCGGACTGTTCAGCCGCTTTGAATAGCGTGATTTGGTTGGCATAGGGCTGGGGCACATATCGGTAAGTGGCCTGACTGTTGGCATAGACAATGGGCAGCATGGATTGAATGGTAGATTCATCTACTAAGCGCAGACGAGACTCTTCAGGAATCAGGCGGGCGATCGCAAACCACTGCCAGCGAGACAGCCAGGGGAGCTGGAACGGCAGCCGCTTTGTCGCCAAAACACCGTAGTCCATGAGAAACGGCAGCGTAGACCACAGAGCTGTTCCCAGAAGAAACTTGAGGATTTGGGAGAGGGAGGGTTTGCTGCCGGGGGCTGGCGTATCTAGAATGGCCAACAGTCCGATTTGCTGACCGGCCTGGGTGAGCTGCTGCGCCATCTCAAAGGCCACCAGCCCGCCAAAAGACCACCCGCCTAGAAAATACGGCCCCTGGGGCTGGACTGCCCGAATTGCCTGAACGTAGTAGGTTGCGATCGCTTCTATGCGGGTTAACGGAGGGGCCTTGCCATCGAGCCCCAACGGCTGCAGCCCGTAGAAGCTGCGATTACCCCAGTGGGGGCACTGCTGCGCAGCGCGGCCCAGATGATGCGCCAGCTCTAGGTAAGGAAAAACAACCCCAAACATAGGATGCACGCAGAAAAAGGGCGGCTTGCTGGCTCCTGCGCTGGCCAGGGTTAGGGGCACCAGCGGCGATTGGGACGCTGCGATCGCGGGTTCAGAAATAGCCGGACTGTTGGGCGCGGCTTCCTCAGCGGGTGGAGTCTGCCGGGTTGGGGAACTGCTAGGTAAGATCGACTGCGCGGGTTGCGGTGCTAAATGCGATCGCTTGCGGCGGTAGGCAGAGCGATCTAACCGAACTAAGGGAGGGATTTCGGGGGTTAAGGCTTGGTTATGCAAAGCGTCTAGAATAGGGGCCAGTTTAGCAATTGTGGGTGCCTCAAAGACACTCTTTAAGGGCAGCTCTACTCCTAGCGCATCCCGTATACGCGAGGTCATTTGGGTTGCTAACAGGGAATGGCCTCCTAACTCAAAAAAGTTGTCGCCCGCATTGACGTGCTTGAGCCGCAGCAGCTCTTTCCAAATTTCTGCTAGGGTTGCTTCTGTTGGCGTAGCGGGGGCCGTCTGGGTGCCCGATGCGTGAATCACCTCTTCACTAAAAGCAGGGAGGGCGCGGCGGTCTAGCTTGCCGCTAGTCGTGAGCGGCAGCGTTGCTAGCGGGATAAAGGCGCTAGGCACCATGTAGTCGGGTAGGGTGTGCCCCAAGTACTGACGCAGTTCAGGCATGAGCTGGCGAGCAAACTGAGCCTGTAGAGGATCGTTGGTGTAGTGGTGCCAGGCTTGGCTAGGGGGCTGAGGTCTGGGCCAATCTATCGGGGCATCAATGCCGTCGCGAAGCAGCAGCACATCGTAGTTGCCTGTGTTGGCTTGAGCTGACCAGGTAATCTCTATGCGGTAGGGCAGCACCGCTTCCAAATCCCACCAGTCCTGAGGATCGATGGCTGTTGCGGTGGCGTTCTGCAAATTCTCTCGCATGCGCCCAACGGTTTTGGGGGCTTCCTGATGATGGAGCCAGTCTACGGTTTTGACCGCCGCAATCACCCGGCTATTGGCAACATTTGTGAGCATGAATACATCAGGTTCAGCTTCAATCAGGTGCTTTTGAATCTCTTTGACTGTGATGGGTTTAAGTTGCCAGTCATGGCGATTCTCCCTGCCTTCCTTAATCAGGGTGCTGTCGACGGAAGAACTTTCAGGGAGGGCGTTTTTATCAGACGAACACGGCTCTACCTGTAGCCAAACGTTATAGCGAAACTGCGTCATTTCATTGTGGCTACGACCCCGCGAGAGGCGAATCTGCGCCCGCTGGATTTGAGGGAATCGATCACGCAAGGCATGAAAGAACGTTGGATCAATCGCCAGTTCAGGCTCCTCAAATTGCGATCGCACCACCCGCTGGTTGAGCTGAGTTCGCTCCACCGCATCCTCAGCCTGACAAAACTGCATCCAGGTGTGAAAAGCCGTCAGCAGCGGCAGGCTGCGCACGTCGCCCAAAAATAGAGCACCCCCAGGCGCGACAGCTTGCAGGGCTGCCTCCAGCACCTCCAGCAAATAATCCACGCTGGGAAAATACTGCATAATCGAATTCAAAATCACCACATCAAACGAGGCCTTGTCGATGCCGTCGAGATCGGTCGCCATGCGGTGCAGGAGCTGGACCTGGGATAAGTTGATTGCCTCTAACCGCTGCCGAATACCGGCCAGCGCTACTGCCGAAAAGTCTGTCCCTACATACTGCTGGCAGTGCGGCGCAATTTGAAACAGCAGCAGCCCGGTGCCACAACCAATTTCCAGCACCCGCTCGGGCTTCAGGGCAAGGATTTGTTGGGTGCGATCGCACACCCACTCCTGCATCTGCTCCGGCGGGATGGGGTCTCCGGTGTAGCTACTGTTCCAGCCGGTGATGTTGAAGTCTGGGGAGGGGAGAGGGGGGGATGAGGGAGATGAGGGGGATGAGGGAGATGAGGGGGGTAGGGGGGATGCTGGATTTTGGCTCTTGGTTTGTGGCTTTTGCTCTTTGCTTTGGTAGGTCTGGTCGTAGAGGTTTTGCCAGTGGTCAATCTGCTGGCTTTGTAGCGATCGCAAGGCGGTTTGCTGAAAATGCTGTGGGTCGAGGCTGAAGTAGGCTATTAGTCGCGTTTCGTTGGAGGACTCGCCGGACGCAATCACAGCCGCTTCTTGGATGGCTGCGTGTCGCTGTAGGGTCGCTTCAATTTCGCCTAGCTCTACTCGAAACCCTCGGATTTTGATTTGGTTATCGGCTCGACCCAGAAACTCGATCGTGCCATCGGTGCGGTAACAAGTGCGATCGCCCGTCCTGTAGAGCAAGGCCGGGGATGAGTCTCTCTGCTCTGTTCCCTTGAAGGGACTGGTAATGAATCGTGCCGCCGTTAGCTCAGGCCGATTGAGATAGCCTTGGGCCAATCCTGCACCACCGATGTATAGTTCACCGGGAACGCCCACAGGAACAGGATTGAAGCTGGCATCCAGAATATAGATCTGAGCATTGAGAATGGGTCGCCCGATTGTCAGAGGGTTGTCGCCGGGGTGGAGTTCGGCGGCAGTGGCCCAGATAGTGGCTTCGGTAGGGCCATAGGCGTTGAAGAAGCGACGATTTGCGGCCCAGCGATCGACGACTTGGCTGGGGCAGGCTTCTCCGCCTGTGACTAGAACCTGTAAGGCGGGCAGATCCGCAGCGGGTAAAACTGCCAATACTGCCGGGGTGAGTAGGGCGTGGGTAATCGCATTCTCTTCTAGGAACTGCACCAGGGCCATCCCCGGCAGCTGGGCAGGCTGAGGTGGAATGTATAGCGTGCCGCCAGAGCCAAGAGCCAGGGCAATCTCAAAAACGGAGGCATCAAAGCTTAGGGAGCTGAATTGGAGAACTCGGGGGCGGCAGGGTTGAAAGAGGTGCTGCTGGGCCTTGACGGTGTTGCACAGGCCACGATGGGTGAGGAGAACTCCCTTGGGGGTGCCAGTGGAGCCGGAGGTGTAGATGACGTAGGCGAGGTTGTCGGGTGTGGGGGTTTGATCCCCCTTGTTCTCCTTGACGAGAGGGGTGTTGCTGAGATCCTCTGTGCTCTCCTGGGTGAGGGAATCTAGCTGATCCAAGCAGATGATCTGTGCTGGGGAGCTTGGCAGGGACTCGACTAGCCACGACTGCGTCAGCAGAATGGAAACCTGCGTATCGCTGAGCATGAAGTGGAGCCGATCGCTGGGGTAGTTGGGATCGAGGGGGACGTAGGCTCCTCCGGCTTTGAGAATGCCTAAAATGCCAATCACCATAGCGGCAGAGCGATCGACACAGAGCCCTACCAAAGTATCTGGCTGGACCCCTCTCTGCTTCAAAGTTTGGGCTAGCTGATCAGCGCGTTGATTGAGGTCTGCGTAGGTGAGTGATTCTGGGTGTGAGATGAGTGCGATCGCATCCGGGCTAGCCTCCACCTGCGCCTCAAAGAGCTGATGAAAGCAGGGCTCCTCTAAACTCCCTTCCTCTAGAGAAACTCCGGCCCAATTTCCCTCTTTTTCAAGAGGGGCTAGGGGGGATCGGCTCCATTCAAAGACGATCTGCTGATGCTCTGAGGCTGTAAGCAGAGGCAGGTCTGACAGCCGCGCATTGGGATTAGCGACAATCCCTTCCAGTAAGGTCTGGAAATGGCCGACCAAACGACTGATCCGGTCGCGGTCGAATAAGTCTGTGCTGTAGGAGATAAAGCCGCTCAAGCCTTCCTCAGACTGCCAGATGCTCCGCAGGCCGTGGGCTGGCTCCCACAGGTGAACCTCCAGATCAAAGCGGGTACTGCCCGATTCTAAAGGGGCCGGTTCCAGCATTAACCCCGGCAGTTCTAAGGGCTGCATGGGGGCATTTTGCAGAGCAAAGGCCACCTGAAACAGCGGATTGCGGCTGAGATCCCGCTCTGGGTCTAGTTCCTCCACCAGCTTCTCAAAGGGCAAGTCCTGATGCTCGTAGGCTTCTAGGGCAACGTTCTGAACCCGCTCTAGCAGGGCGCGAAATGTCGGATTACCTGAAAGATCCGATCGCATCACTAGGCTATTCACGAAAAAGCCAATCAGCCCTTCTAGTTCGCTGCGATGGCGGTTGGCAATAGGAGAGCCGATCGCAATATCTTCCTGTCCTGTGTAGCGATAAAGCAACGTTTGAAATGCAGTCAGCAGCGTCATAAATAGCGATACGCCTGCCTGCTGGCTCAAGGCTTCTAGTGCCTGGGTGAGGGCAGGGGGAATGTGCAGCGGGTAGGTTGCGCCCTGATAAGTTTGCACGGCGGGACGGGTGCGATCGCAAGGCAGCTCTAGCCCTGGCAAATCCTTTAGCTGCTTGCGCCAGTAGGCTAGCTGTTTTTCCAAAACTTCTCCCTGAAGCCAGCGGCGCTGCCAGCAGGCAAAGTCTGTGTATTGAATGGGTAGGGGCGGCAGGTCGGGCGTTTGTCCGGTCACGAAGGCGCTATAGCAGCTCGCCAGCTCCCGAATCAAGACTCCCAACGACCAACCATCGGCCACGATATGATGCAGCGTTAGCAGCAGCACGGCCTCGGTGGGTTCAAACTGCAGCAGCGTCACCCGCATCAGCGGATCTGTGGTCAGGTTAAAGGGCCGCTGAGCTTCGGCAATTGCTAGCTGTTGGCTGATGCGTTCGCGGAGCGTCACCGTGGGTGAATCGCGTAGCGTCGCCGTAGATGAATCGCGCGGCGTCTCCATAGAAGCATCGCGCTGGTTCGCAGCCACCGTTTGCAAATCCACCACCGATAGCTCGACTTTGACCTCGGGTTCGATGACCTGAACTGGCTGCCCATCCACAATAGCAAACGTGGTGCGAAGGGCCTCATGGCGATGCACAATGGCCTGAAATGATCGCTCCAGTGCCGTTTGATCCAATATCCCCGTTAAGCGAATGGCCGTAGGCACGTTGTAAAAAGGGCTGTTTGGCGCGAGCTGATACAAAAACCACAGTCGCTGCTGAGCAAACGACAGCGGGAACACCTTTCCTGACGTCGCCCTCTGCATTGCCGAAGCGGGTTGAATAGGCTGCGATTCGAGTGAGCGATCCGGCTTATCAGATTGCAGGTGCAGATAGGTGATCAGCTCAGCTTTACGCTCGGCTAATTCCTGGCGCAATTCAGCTGTTAGCGTTCCTTCGGGGGCAGTGCAGCGCAAACGAATTTTGTCTAAGGAAGCCTCTGGTTCGCCCTCAACCCATAGCTTCACATCCAGGCTATGGAGTTGGGAAACCAGTTCTGCGATTTTTTGAGTCGTCATAGTTCTACTTCCTCACGTCGTTGCGAACCCGCTGCTTGCCACGGATTTGTTGAGCGGCCACCTGCTTGCGTTGCCCGTTTCAGCGCTTCAATCTCGGGTGCCAGTTCTGCGATCGTGGGAGTTTCAAACACGCTGCGGAGCGGCAGCTCCACCTGCAGCCGATCTCGAATGCGCGAGACTAGTTGGGTCGCCAGCAGGGAATGCCCGCCCAGCTCAAAAAAGTTGTCGTAAATGCCCACCTGTTTTCGTCCCAAAAGTTGAGACCAAAGCTCGACCAGGGACTGCTCTAGAGAAGTGGTAGGAGCAACGGTGGAGCTGCTTCCCTGGAGAGCGACCAGATCGGGAGGCGGCAGCGCTTTCTGATTGACCTTGCCGTTTGCAGTTAGGGGGAGCGCATCCAGCACGACAAAGGCAGCTGGCAGCATGTAGGCCGGTAAGGTCTGCTTAAGAAACGATCGCAACTCCCGCTCTGTTGGCATTGCCGCTGCTTTAGGTACCACATAGGCAATTAGCTGGCGGTCCATTGCAGCAGACGGCTCCTGCGAATCGCTGTCTACCTCACGCACCACTACCACTGCTGTTTGCACCGTCGGATGCTGGGTTAAAACTGCCTCAATTTCGCCTAGCTCTACTCGAAATCCCCGGATCTTGATTTGGTGGTCTGCGCGTCCTAAAAATTCAAGGTTGCCGTTGGGGCGGTAAAGGGCGCGATCGCCAGTTTTGTAGAGTAGGGGAGGAAAAGATTCTTCTTCGCTCCACGTCCCATTTTCCTGAAAGGGACTGTCGATAAACCGCTCTGCAGTCAGCTCCGGGCGGTTCAAATACCCCTGGGCCAGGCCAGCTCCGCCTAAATAAATTTCGCCGATAACGCCTGCTGGAACTGGGTTGAGCTTGGCATCCAGCAAATACACCTGGGTATTAGCAATGGCCTGACCAATGGGAATCGTTGCCGCGTTTTCTGGAACGGTCTGCACCTCATACCAGGTGGAAAAGGTCGTGTTTTCGGTGGGGCCATAGACGTGGAGTAGATGCTGGGGTTTGCCCTGCTGCAGTACAGTTCTCACGCGATCGACATTGACTGCTTCGCCTCCGAACAAGAGATATTTGAGCGAACGAAAAGCAGCCGGAATTTGACTGGCCGTTTGGTTGAATAACGCCGTGGTTAGAAACAGAATGCTAATCTGCTGCTGCTGCAGTTCGGCTACAAAATCAGCGGGCGAAAGCGTGGTTTCTCGCTCAATGCCAATCAGCTGGGCACCCTTAAGCAAAGCGCCCCACACCTCAAAGGTGGCAGCATCAAAGGCCAAGTTGGCGACTTGGGCAATGCGATCGCAAGCCTCTATCTGCACATAGTCAGTCTCACAGACCAAGCGATTCACTGCTCGGTGTGGCACTCTGACGCCTTTAGGTGTGCCGGTGGAACCAGAAGTATAGATGACGTAGGCTAGCTGATCGGCTGTGCCAGGAGTCGCTAGATCCGTGTCTGGTTCTTGTGCGATCGCATCCCATTCCTGATCCAGACAAATGACGGTCGTGCCCTCGTTCTGGAGCGAATCTGCCCAGCCCGTCTGGGTTAAGACCACTGCAATCTCGGCATCCTGCAGCATGAAGTGCAGCCGTTCGGGGGGATAGCTGGGATCGAGCGGCACATAAGCTCCCCCCGCTTTAAGAATCGCTAGCATCGCTGCGATCGCTTCAATGCCTCGCTCCAGGCAAATGCCGACCCGCGCTTCAGCGCCAATTCCTAGCCTTTGCAGATACCGCGCTAGCTGATTGCTGCCCTGATTTAGCGCCTCATAGGTGAACTGCTGATCGCCAAATTTGAGTGCGATCGCATCTGGTCTTTGCCTAACCTGCGCTTCAAAAAGGTGATGAATACAGTCTTCAGGATAGCTAGATTGGGTGCTATGCCAATGCCGCAGCAGCTCTTTTTGCTCACCTGAAGTCAATAAGGGCAGGGCAGAGAGGGGCGCTTCTGGATTAGCAACAATAGCCTCTAGCAAAGTTTGAAAATGATGTCGCAGAGATGCAATAGTGGCTGCATCAAACAAATCAGTGTTGTAAACGACTATCCCACGCAATCCATCAGATTGCTGCCAGCCTTTACCCCATAGATTTCTAAAGTTATCGGTGGATTTCCAAACATATAGTTCCAGGTCAAAGCGGGCAGTTTTAGTCTCTAGATCCATCGGGCTGAGGACCAATCCCGGCAATACTAGCTGCTCTATGGGCGTATTTTGCAGCGCAAAGACCACCTGAAATAGCGGATTTTGACCCAGGTTACGAACTGGCTGCAGCTCCTCTACCAGCTTTTCAAAGGGCAAGTCTTGATTAGCATAGGCCGTTAGCGTGACGTCGCGCACTCGGTCTAGCAGTTCGCGAAAGGTGGGATCTCCTGCCAAACTGGTTCGCAACACTAGGCTGTTGACCAGGAATCCAATCAAGCCCTCCAGTTCGCTGCGGTGACGGTTGGCAATGGGAGAACCAATAGCAATGTCGCTCTGTCCCGTATAGCGATGCAGTAAGGTTTGAAACGCTGCTAACAAGGTCATGAACAGCGTCACGCCCGCCTGCTGGCTTAACGCTTCTAGCGCATCAAGTAACGACTGCGGCAACTCCAGTAGCTGGCTAGCTCCCCGATGCCCCTGCAGCTCTCCCAACCGAGGGGCAGCCCCGGGCAAATTGAGCATAGGAACATCTTTGAGCTGCTGCTTCCAGTAACGAAGTTGAGTGTTTAGCACATCCCCCTGCAGCCACTGCCGCTGCCAGTGGGCAAAATCGGCATATTGAACGGCCAACTCCGGTAGGGCAATCGGCTGGTCTTCCACCAATGCCGTATACAGCTCACCCAGCTCGCGGATTAAAACGCCGCTGGACCACTCATCGAAAATAATGTGGTGCAGGGCCATTAACAGCAGATGTTCATTGTCCTGTAACTGCCACAGCTGCACTCGAAACAGCGGCCCCTGACTCAAGTGAAACGGCTGCTGAATCTCTTGCCAAATCTGGCCCAGTGCAGTCTTTTCTCGGCTGCTAGCAGGTGTTTCCCGTAGATCAATAAATCTGAGCGGCACCTGTAGATCTGGCGCGATCGCTTGCACCAGCTGCCCGTCTACCACCTCAAACGTAGTTCGAAGGCTTTCGTGGCGGTGGACAATTGCTTGAATGCTTTGCTCAAGTTGCGATCGCTCCAGTGAGCCCGTGAGCCGAAATACAAGCGGAATGACGTATAGAGTCTCCCCAGGAAGCAGCTGCTCGATAAACCACAAACGCTGCTGAGCAAACGAAGCTGGAAAGATGAAAACATCTTCCTCAATTTGCTCCTGATTCAGTTTGTCTAAAGTCATTCACACCTACATCTACTAAACCCCACTCTCTTGTAGGAGAAAAAGCCGCTCAAAAATTATGCTCTAAGATAGATTTTGAGCAGAGCCTATGTATTGTTTGTTGAACTTTTGTAAAGACTTGCTAGGTCTATAGGTTGATTGCTGTCTGCTGGGCTAGTCCGGTGTGGCTTACAGCCCCGTCTGGTAGAAATCCCCGTTCCATGCAGACTAGTCGCTTTGGAATTGCTGAAGATGCGATCGCACCGGGCCTGTCTGTAAGCCTTCAACCTTTCTGTAAACCAACGTCGTAGTTCTAGTACAGAAAACTAGTGGGCTAGAACCACAAAATTAAGCTTTTGTTATTAACAATACCCCAACAGCAATCATCACACAGCCAGCAACAAGATTCATGCCTTTCCTGATTCTAGAACTAATCAGTAATCTGGCTCTATCTGCCATGAATGCATAGCCCAGTTTTACACCCCCTACGGCTACTGCTGCAATTGCAATAATAATGGCAGTATCAAAATAAGATACTTCAGAAATATCAAGAAACGCCGGGAAAAACCCAAGATAGAATAGGGTCGCCTTTTGATCGCCCATTGTAATTGCCAGTCCAGTCAAAAAGCTAGACAGCAAAGAAGAGTCTACAGCTTCCTCCGACTCAACAGAGCTTGATTTTGACCTGCACAACGCTATCCCTAAACCAATTAGATAAGCTCCACCCAGGTATTTTATGAGAGCAAACAGGCTACCCATTGTCTCAGCTAGAAACGATAAGCCCCAAATAGCTATAAGGATGAAAATGATGTCGCCGAGCACGATTCCCATAGCCGTGAAAACACCATGAATAAAGCCCGATGTCGCTGCCCGAGTAGAGACAGCCAATACACTTACACTGGGAATAGCTGCCAGAACAATCAGGGCGCTGAACAATGCAACCATGCTGCTAAATGTCAGATTGCTTTGCATTGGCACATTACTTGCTGAAGTGGCTACAAACTTTTCATGGACAACGGCTATGCGTAGACAGCAACCCGTCAATGTAACGCCGAAAAACCTGCTGCTGTTGGTCTGGGCTGAGGAGTTTGGCTTGAATCAGGAAGTCTAGGCTCACACCATCAGCGATGGCGTTGGCACATGACCTTTAAGGCTGACTATCAAGAGAACTAAAACAGGGGCAACCCCGTTGACACATTATCACAACAGTTGTTATTTTTGTACATAACAACTGTTGTGAGGTAGCCGTATGGGTTCGGACTGGAGGGATATCTCGCCCCGCAACGGATTGGGCGGTCTCCTAGATCGCTTCATTGGACCGGGCGCGACAAAAGCCGAACTGCTGCTGCAATTTGTGCCGCCTCTAATAGCGATGATTGTGGCTCCGGCCTATGCGCTGACCCTCCCCATTCAATGGACTCCGGTGCAGATAGGACTCATCGCGCTGTTAGCGCTCGATTTGGTGGGAGGTGTTCTCACCAACGCCACGTCTGCTGCTAAGCGGTGGTATCACCGTCCTGGGCAGGGATGGCAACAACATTTGGCCTTTGTGTCCCTTCATGTCATCCATGTGTGGCTGGTGGCGGTGCTGTTTCGAGGAGGGGATTGGGTTTTTGGGCTGAGTACGTCTGGCTATCTGTTGGGGGCGGCGATCTTGATTTTGCGATCGCCCCTCTATCTTCAGCGCCCGGTCGCTTTAGGGCTTTATGGATTGGCGCTGTTGGGCGATCGCTATCTCTTTACCCCCACGCCCGGACTGGAATGGTTTTTGCCGTTCTTCTTTCTCAAGCTCCTGGTCAGCCATTTGCTGCAGGATTGAAATTTCTGGGGCAATTTGTTGTCTTTAATGCTAAATCCAAGGGGCTACTCGGATTTCAGCCGCGATCGCTGGAATGGCTAGAGCATTGGAGCTGACTAAACAAAGAGACGAAAAGACTCACTAGCACAGCAGTTGAACTCATTACTGCAAAGACACCAGCCAGTACTTTCCATCCTGCTCTACGGTGATGCCTTTCAAGGACTGGAAGAATTTGGGCAGACTTGTGGCCAACTGGTGTTGTTTCAAGATGCTTTTGATGGATTGCCCATGCTGTTTTTGAAATTGGACAGCAATCACCTCAAGACGAATTTTGTCGGTTGACTGCTCCTGAATTAGCCGCTTCAAAATACCTCTGCTGACGATCTCTAGCGTTCTAGGAGTGAAGTCTTTGGCCTCTTTAGATGGAGTAGCTTGAGGCTGGGCGGCAACGAGCTGAGCTTTTAGGGGGATACAAAGCGATCGGTCAGCTTCACTGGCTAAAAGTACGAAATCAGGCTGGCTCTCGAGAAAAGCCTTGGGCGTCTGGGTATAGCCGTGATGGCTGATGAACTGACGCAGCGAAACTTTGAAGTGCTGGTAAAAGGCGCAACCCAGTTGATTAAAAGGGCTAGAAAACTCTGGACTATTGGCAAGATGTGCCCTGAGAAATTGCAGCCCTACTGATAAGCTAGGAGCTTCAATTGGCGGCGTAAGCGAAAAGACCTGTGGAGCATGAGGATTGCCGTTTACCAAGGTCAGCGTATTATTTTGGCGGCGCACCTGGTAAACCTTGAGGCCCTGAGCAGCCAACATTTGCCTTAAATGGTTGAGGTCTTGATCGGAGGAGCAAACGATCACTTCTTTGACCTTAGGATCGAGAACGAGCATGGACGCACCTAGAGCGGTCATCTTTAGGTCAGCCCCATTTTTGCCTTGGGGCACGTGGATCATCTGGTAACCCCGCTGGTGGAGGTTCTGGTCTTGGTTGCCGAGCTTGCGCCAGTTGCCAAAGGCAATTTTGGTTTGGATCTGGTATTGGCAGCGCTCGGCAATCCAGCTCTCTGCCGGTTCAGGCAGCGTAATATTTTCTGCATCTAGGAGGAGAACTGCGATCGCATCTCCTCGCTCAGCCCGTGGAGTCTGCAGAGCAAAGTCAGGCTGAGGGAATGCAGCGGTGCGTCCTCCCGGAGCCGCCATCAGAGCGTCGATTTGTCGGAGCAGGTTTTGATAAATTACGGTTTCAAAAAATTGCGGTATCAGAAGCTGCTGCAAGGCTCCTTCTAGAAGCCGTTTCAAACTCTCAAAGTCGGTGTGGGGGCTTAGCAGACCCGTTAGCTTGGCAACCAGCCGTCCCTGTTTCTCTGCCAGGTCAACCGCTCTAAACTTCGCCTGAAGATACTCGGGTGCCGTCTGCTGCATCTGAATCACGGCTGTAGCAATCAGACGACTGATGCGCTCGTACAGAACCCGGTCATGGGGAAACGGCAAGGCAGGCTCAGTGGACACAGGTATCATTAATAACTCGATACAGAGAGCTACACAGCGTCCACTTTGCTTTACGCAATTTCAGTATACGGATCTTTTGAAAAAGCTTTTCCAAACCTCCTTTAAAAAGCCTCTATGGAAAAGAGCTCTTCTGCACTTGAGGGATGAATGCCAATGGCGGCATTTAAGTCCTGCTTTGTTGCTCCCAGCTTGAGTGCAACTGCAAGACTTTGAATAATATCGACTGCCCCATCTCCCACCATGTGAACGCCCAGCAGGCGATCTTGATCCTGGCGATTGACGATGGCTTTAATAAACGTCTTTTCTTCAATCTGGGAAAAGGAGTAGAGCAACGGGCGAAACCGGGTGCGATAGCAAACGGCGGCCTCTCCAAACTTGGCGTGAGCTTCTGCCTCAGAAGCGCCAACTGTGGCGGCTTCTGGATGGGAGGAAATAGAAATGGGAACCCAGACTAAACTAACGCTGCGTTTTTGCCCCCCAAACTCCGTGTCTGCAAAGGCTCTTCCTTGTGCGATCGCACTTGGAGTTAGGGGAATGCGCTCTGTGCAGTCTCCGACGGCAAAAACGCTCTCCTGCGAGGTTTGGCTAAATTCGTTAATGCTGATAGCACCAGATGGGGACAGTTGAATATTGGCCTTATCTAGGTTTAAATTTTCTAGATTAGGCGTGCGCGGCGCATCCATTAGCACTGTTTCAACTATTAAAGATTCTGCTTGTCCGGCAAAGGTGAGGGAAAAGCCATCGCGTTCTTCTTTGATGGCGGCAACGTGGGTTTTGTTGAAGAACTGCACACCTCGGTGGATTAGTCGATTTTGAATCTCCTGACTTATCTCCGCATCAAAAGTCGACAGAATTCGTTCTTCGGAAACGATGTGAGTCACCTGAGTTCCCAGCGCATTTAAGCTGCCAGCAATTTTCACCCCAATCGGATCAGCGCCTATAACCGCAATAGATCGAGGCTGGCTTGAGAGTTGGTAAAGTTCATGCCAGGTAATCGCGTGCTCTGCTCCCGGAATGTTGGGTTTTGTGGGCTTTGCACCCGCTGAAATGAGAATTTTTTCTGCTGTTACCGGGTAGCCTTCTACCATGACCGTATGAGCATCTAAAAAGCTGGCATGACCCTGCAGAAATTCAACACCTGCCTCTTGAATATGCCCTAAGTGCACCTCATTAAGGTGGTGGATGTGCTGCTCTTTTGCTTTGTTAAACTTTAGCCAGTCAAAATTTCGGGGGCACTCCTGCCAGCCGTAGCTAAACGCAACTTGCTCCAGCCGATTAAACCCAGCCGCGTAATCTAAAAACTTCTCTGGGATACATCCATAGTTAACACAGGCTCCGCCCGGCTTGGCGCGTTCTGCGATCGCAACGCGGGCCCCGTAGCCAGCCGCTCGTACTGCTGCTGCTAGCCCGCCAGAACCTGCTCCAATCACAACAAGATCATAGTCTAAGTTCAAGGGATGTCCGTCCTTCAGATATTCGTTGGGTGTTCGCTCTACCGACGCTCGTTCTACAGACCTGCCCCTTCACCTACGTGAAAAACCTAGAATAGCGGCTACTGTTTGCCTAGCTCTCTATCGCAGGAACAGAGCTAGCTTTACTTAAAGGATTAGATTGTAACAAGAAGCTAGATAGCGTAGTGTCCGCCTGAATGCACGAAGTAAGACATTCTTTTGGGACAGCAATACTGTACATTGAGCCGAAATATTTTTGTTGCCTTAAGGAAGATGATAAAAGGCAACAAAAATATGACTAAAAGTGTTGCAAAAAATACCAAACAAGCAGCCTCTAACAATGCAAATACTCCACTGGATAGAGGATTTCGCACTCTCAAAAAACTCATAGAAAGAGGCAGCAGGTATTCGCATTTTCTAGACTGTTTTTACTCCTTAGACCCCATCTTCTGGCTTTCCAGGAGGAGTGATGCATAGTCACTTAAAAATAAGGCGACGGTGGCTCCTCAAAGGGGGAGCATTGAGCGTTTGTGCTGCGCTAGCAGCCTGTATGACCGATCTCGTTTCAGGAAGTACACACCCCGTGAAAAGCACACGCAATCAAACAGGGCAGCTCTTCTCTCGCCCGAGCCCGCCTACTGAAGCAGGCTTAGCTAGCGGGCTACATTCCCTAGGGCTAGAGAGCGAACGGGATGGGCTGATCTATGTGCCTAAAAACTATCAGCCTGGTAGTCCGGCTCCGCTGGTGTTGATGCTGCACGGGGCGGGCGGTGATGCTGAGAGAGCCTTGAGAATTTTGGCAGGATTGGCCGATGACTACGGACTGCTGTTGCTAGCCGTGGAGTCTCGCGGTCGCACTTGGGACGTAATTATTCGCAGCTATGGGCCTGATATTGCCGCTATTGATCGGGCGTTGGAACAAACGTTTAGGCGCTATGCGGTTGATGCAGGCCGAGTTGCGATCGCAGGTTTCTCCGATGGCGCTTCCTACGCGCTCTCTGTCGGCATTACCAACGGCGATTTGTTTACCCATGTGATCGCTTTTTCCCCTGGCTTTATGGTTCCTGCCACCCAGCAAGGCGAGCCTCGCATCTTCATCTCCCACGGTACAGGAGACCCTGTGCTGCCGATTGATAGGTGTAGCCGCAAAATTGTCCCTCAACTACAGCAAGCAGGCTATGACACGCGCTATCGAGAGTTCGAGGGAGGCCATATAGTTCCGGCTGACCTTTCCCGTGAAGCCATGACCTGGTTGACCACCTAGAGCCTAGATAGCCTTGATGGCGTGCCCACTCGGATTGATCCAGATGATCCAGACACTAATCTGCAGGAAAGGATAAACCTCAGCAAAAAGCCCCCGTCTTAATGTTCTTAAGGACGGAGGCTTTTTTATGCTTAAAAACTGCACAGTAGCTGATTCTTTCAGCTTTTACATTTCCAGTGCTAACAAATTGAGAACGAAGTGTGGAGAAAATAATGGAACTTTTGAGGGAGCTTCCTGGTGGATGTTAGCTGAGTGATTACTCAGGCTCAACTCCCATCCACTAGTTACTAGTTTAACAAAGTAACTATCGCCCGTGGGGTGGAAGACCCGAATCTCAAGAGGTAGTTTTCCTACCCTATCTAGCAGGTCCAAAAGAATAGCTTGAGAGCCAAATACCCATCGTGTTAATTATGGCTTGAGCAGACTGGCGACGGTTGCAACTAGCTGATCTGGATCAACAGGTTTGGCTAAATACTGCTGAAAGCCTGCCGTCAAGGCCGCTTGCTTATCCTCGTCGCGGGTAAAAGCCGTTAAGGCTAGCGCTGGAATCGGCGTCAGCCCCTGCTCAGCTTCCCAAGCCCTAACTCGACGGATGAGTGCATGACCGTCTTCGTCAGGCATACCGATATCACAAATAATGACATCGGGTCGCTGATTGAGGATTTCAGCAAAGCCTGTGCTGGCAGATACGGCTGCCGTAACCTGGGCCTGAAGCTGCTCTAGGATGAAAGCTGTCAGCTCTCGCGTATTTTCATCATCGTCAATGACGAGAATTCGCCAATCGGTGAGATTGGGGAGAGCGTTCTCGTTGGTAGAGCTAGTGGCTGAGAAGACCTGCCGCGCCTGTTGGGTCGGCAGCAGCACCGTGAAAGTAGCTCCTTTACCCTCCCCAGCGCTCATTACCTGAACTTCACCCTGGTGCATCTCGACCAGGCTCTTGACGATCGCAAGTCCTAGCCCTAGCCCCGTTTGCGCCCTAGTTCTACTGCTGTCTCCTTGCCGGAAGCGCTCAAAGATGTAGGGCAGAAGGTCCGCCGAAATCCCCTGACCTGTATCTGTGACAGTGATCTGAGCCTGGGCCTCAATTTGTCGGAGGTAAACCGAGACATGTCCCCCATTGGGCGTAAACTTAACTGCATTAGACAGCAAATTCCAGACAATTTGCTGTAGCCGGGTAATATCGCCTAGCACCTGCCCAACTGATGGATCAAGGAATGATTCAATGTAAAGGTCTTTTGCTTCTGCGGTTGGGCGAATTTCTTCAATCGCAGCATCGATGAGCGTGACCAAGCCTACCGGCTGCAGCTCTAGCTGCAGCTTGCCTTGAACGATACGAGCAACATCGAGAATATCGTCGATGAGCTTGTTTTGCAGATTGCCATTGCGCCAAATGGTCTTTAAGCCTTTTACAGTAGAGGCCTCATCTAGCTTGCGGTTTAGCAGCAAATGAGACCAACCCAAAATTGAGTTGAGCGGGGTGCGAAGCTCATGGGAGACAATAGCCAAAAATTCGTCTTTAAGCCGGTTAGCGGCTTCGGCCTCGGCTCGGGCAGTGCGCTCGCGGGCTAGGAGCTGTTCCCGTTCCTGCTCGTGCTGCTTGCGATCGCTAATATCTGTAATCAGCGCCACAAAGCCTTCAATGCGCCCCTCCTTACCGTAACGAGGAACATAGGTGGCACTGATATAGCGAACTCCCCTGTTCTTGAGCGTGACTTGATGTTCAAAAGTTACCTGTTGACCCGACAAAGCTTGTTCTATATAGGGCCGAGTAGCGCTGTAGGCAGCCTCACCCAAGACCTCCCGCAGGTGCTTGCCGTACAGTTCGTCGGCTGGGTAGCCAAACCACTCTTCATAGCCCCGGTTATTAAAGCGGTAGCGCTGGTCTGCATCAACATAGGAAATCAGCACCGGGACGGCATTGGTGATTAGCCGTAGTTCTGCTTCTCGTTCTGCCAAAGTCTCTTCTAAACGTTTGCGATCGGCCTGTAGCAGCTGCTCTCGCTGGTCCATAGGAGCTCGCCGCAGCTGCGCCGCCTCTAAGTTGGCCTCTACCCGAGCCAGCAGCTCGCGCGCAGAGAAGGGCTTGATCAGATAGTCATCTGCGCCGGTTTGCAGTCCCTCAATTCTAGATTCTTCACCCGCCCGAGCAGACAGCAGAATAACTGGAATTTCCCGCGTGCGAGCATCGCTTCTGAGCTCATGTAGCAACGCCAGGCCGTCTAGCTCTGGCATCATCACATCACTCAGGATTAAGTCTGGGGGTTCGGTTCGCGCAGTGGCTAGGGCATCTCTGCCGTTAGCAACCGTTTCTACCCGATAGTGCTGGCCCAACAGCCGCTTCACATAGTCGCGCATGTCGGCATTATCGTCAGCCAACAGAATGCGAAAAGGAGAGGGTGCAGCCTTACTGGTTCCGGCACTGTCTGCCTCGGGCAACCATCGCAGCGCCTCTTCCACGTAGGGCGCTGCGTTAACAGACTGAGAACTCACAGAGGGGCTGCCAGTGGCCCGCACTGCATCGGCAGGTAGGTGAGCCAGTCCCATAGGCAGCACCACTGTAAAGGTTGTGCCCTGTCTCACCTCACTAGCGACCTCAACTCGGCCCCCATGTAGCTTGACGAGTTCTTGCACAAGGGATAGACCAATGCCCGACCCCTCATGGGTGCGCCCCCGCGCTCCTTCAACCTGATGAAAACGATCAAATAGATAGGGCAACTCCTCCGCTGCAATGCCGATGCCGGTATCGCGGATCTCTAATACAGCAGCGGGGTGGCGAGGTAGATGGGTGGATGGGTGATTGTTTGTGTTGCTCCTCTCCCACTCATTCACTCTGCCACTCTCCCACCCATCCACCCACTCACTCTCCCACTCACCCACTCTCAGACTGACCTGAATCTCGCCCTCGAAAGTGAACTTAAACGCATTGGAAAGAAGGTTGAGGACGATCTTCTCCCACATGCTCTGGTCTACATACACCGGCTCTGGCAGGGGAGTGCAGTCAATTACCAGATGCAGGCCAGCCGTCTCAATGGCTGATCGAAAAATACTTGCCAGCTCAGCGGTCAGCTGGGATAAATCGGTCGGCTGAAAATCTGCCTGAACGCGATCGGCTTCAATTCGCGAGAAATCTAGCAGGTTGTTGACCAGTTTGAGCAGCCGTAGGCCGTTTCGCTGCACCATTAATAGCTGCTCGCGTTCGTCTGGCTGCAGACGCTCCTCTAAACTGTTCAACGTCGCCTCTAGAGGCCCTAGCATCAGGGTGAGGGGGGTGCGAAACTCGTGGGATACGTTGCTGAAGAAGGTTGTCTTAGCTCGGTCTAGCTTGGCTAGAGCCTCGGCCCGCTGGCGCTCCTCCTCATAGGCCGAGGCGTTTCGCAGTGCAGCGGATACTTGACCGGCCAAAAGCTCATAAAACGAGCGATATCCTTCATCCAAAGCCCTATTAGGGCTAATGCCTGCCACTAAGACGCCCTGCGGCATATTCTGATCCGACACCATCAGCGGCATGGCTAGGGCGCTCTGAACCGGCTCTTGCCAGGGGCCGCCCGGCACCGTCACTCGGCCATCAACGGCTTCGACCAAAACCGTCTCGCCCTGCATAGCGGCAGCCAAGGGCCAGATCTGATCCGCTGCCGTCGCCCAGTCAACGGCGGGAGGGCAGACACTGGCGCTGGCTTCAATTCCTGTGCTGCCTTGTAGGCTTAAGGTTTTGCCGCCAGGTTCACACAGGTAGAGCAGCGCAAAGGGAACATCGAGGGGATGGGCTGCGATCGCACCCACCACATCCTGGCAGGTCGCCGCAACGCTGCGAATCTCACCCGCCTTAGAAGACAAATCGCGCAGCAGCCGTAGCCGCCGCTCCCCTAAAATCTGCTGAGTGACCTCGCTACACACCCCAAACATACCGACAATCTGCCCGTCGTCATCCTCTGCCGGAGAATGGGAAACGCTAAAGTACGACTCCTCACGATAGCCAGAGCGCTCAAGCACCAGGAGCAGCGCCGGAGTCCAGTTAGCTACACCTGTCTGCATCACCTTTTCAATCATCGGGCTTAGCGTATGCCAAGCCTCAGCCAGCGTCACCCGGATATCAATCCCGAGCGCTGCCGGATGCTTGTCGCCGATTAGCTGAGAGTAGGCGTCGTTGTAAAACTGAGTTAGGTTCGCGCCCCAAATCAGCACCATCGGGTAGCGTGAGGCCAACAGCGTTTTGACCAGCGATTTCAGGCTCTGCGGCCAAGCTTCAATCGGGCCGAGTGGCGTAGCTGACCAGTCAAAGGCACTAATCAGGCTTGCCATCTCACTGCCCTGACCAAAGAAGTCCCGCTTGAGAATCAGCGATTGCTGACCCTGAGGTGGTGATATCGGTTCAGGCCCATTGCTGGCTACGGCAGGGCGATCCAATGGAGAGGATGTGGGAGAGTTTGGTCTAGCAGAAGCGTTACGTTGCTCTGGGCTCACAAGGTTTTGCTCCTAGTGAGAAAAAAGCTGATGTGACAATTTTTCCTCAACTTGCTCTCACCAAAAAGGCTAGCCTACCTGCTGAAGACGTCCGTACTAGTTCTGCACAATCAGAACAGCATAAGCTTTTTTTAGGCGAGGAGACTCTGTCTTAGGGAATAGGCAGATACGCGGGGTGCTATTGCCAGCCTGCACCACCTAGGCTACGCCGAGCAGTTTGAGTGGAGCCATGTTGTTGACATCCTGGAAGGGGGTCTACTAGTGCGGCCTGACCCCGGCGATGTGCGCTACCTCCAGCGCTACCCATCAACCAGACCGCAAGCCTAAGACAAACCTCTAATACCAAGACCCTAGGGCCTGGATAATCCCAATTCCCTAGGGTCTAGTTACACACAATCTCTGGTAAGGGCGCAGGCTCCTGCGCCCAGTTTTGTAGGAGGGGAAAGCAAAGCGTGCCCATCAAATTATGCTGTCACTCAGTTGAGTCCCCCTGCTCACAACAATCCTCGATACCGAATAAACACCAATATGACCGCCCACGACCCCAGGGCAACCTTTACGGCGACAAGGATATTGAGCAAAGGAATCACCCCACCACTGAACAGTGAACCCAGCTCTCCGGGCGGTAGCTCTACGCCAATCAGTGTAAGCACAGCCAAGATAATGAAAACGAGGACGGCAATCTTCTCCCAAGTCGCGATTTGCCAGCGCTTGTAGATCACCTGCAGCTGCTCTGGGGGTGAAGTCAGAGCAACCAGGCCGATAGCCGTTCCCCCCGCAACGCCTGCCGCAAACCCCCCGCCTGGCGTCAAGTGGCCTCGAATCGCCAGCTCAATCGCCACCAGGGCAGCGATGGTCGCGCCCACCCGCGCCAAGATAGTAGAAGGCTCATCGGTGACTTGATAAACCACACTAGAGGGCTTTTCGTTAGCCAGCAGAAAGTGAGCCCCCATAATGGCGATGGTAAACACCACCACCTCAAAAATGGTGTCGTAGAGGCGATTGCGAAAGATAATGCCCGAAACCGCGTTAGATACCCCGCTATCTTGAACGACAACCTCAACAATCGAGAATGGCAGATCAGGTGCCGGATTGGGCATGACGAGCATTTTGATGAAGAGCACGACTCCGGCTGCCACATAGAGCCACTTCATGAGGGCACCCTCCCTAAATCTTGAGTTCCTAAATCGGTCGTACTCGCTTCTGCAGCGGCATAGGTCAGGCTGGTTGCTGGTGACAAAAGTTCGCTTTGCAGAATGTTGTAGAGACGCTTGACCCGCAGGATGATCTGATAAGGCTGTTTTGTAGCCGCTCCCGCCGCAGGGCTGTGCTGATCGTGCTCTGGTCGCTGCATACAGCTAGCATGAACCTCTTTCGTGATCAGCGCCTGGTGCAAAGCCTGCGGGTCTGGGTAGGGAACGAGTTCAAGCCGCAGATGGCGCTTACTTAAAATGACTCGCAGATCGTCTGTCAATTCTTTAAAGCGAAGATCGGCCTTTGCCTCAGCTGATTTGTCTTGGAGCACGCCCAGACGCATCACCAGCGATGAGCGCACAGCCACCGCGTAAAGCGTAACTGAGAGTAGAGTGCCTACCAAAGCCTCGGTCAAGGCCACATCCGCAGCCCCCAACATAGCGTAGACCAGGGCCGACACTGCCCCCAAAATGCCGCGAATCACCAACGCATGGTACGGATTAACCTGAAAAACCAACATAGATGCGGTCAGCGGCAGCAGCGCCACAATGACGTAAACATAGTTCTCAGTCATGGCTACCTCCGCCGCTAGAGCAGTAGGCCAGCACATAGCCCAACATCGTGTTCCAGATCGCCAGAGAGAGGATAGCGAGGACGAGCAGAGGCCACTCCCGAGGTATCTTCAGCAGCAGCCCCACGATAATGGCGATTGAGCCCAGAGTGTCTGCCACCGAAAGGCTGTGCAGCTTGAATAAGACTGAGCGATGGCCGACTAGAGGCCAAGTGCCCCAAAACCAAAAGAACAGGCCAACGCCAATACAGGTATAGCTAAGCAGGTTAATCATGGTTTACTCGTTCCCGATATAATTCATGCGTCTGAGGACATGGGCTAGCAACATTAATCCGGCATTGCCTACGCTCAAGATGATGACGCCGACCACCCCAATCATCCAGTCATCCCTTAGAACCGATATGAACAGAACTAGGATGGATGTCTTAGTGGCGATACTGGCGAAGGCCAGCATTTTTTGCCAAATGTCATCGTCTTGCCAGGCCTCATAGATAGGGATTAGCAGGGCTAGCAGCAGGGTAATCAAAATCAGGTTCATCGCTGCCTCCTCTGGCTTACTCGGTGTACTTCGTACCAACCTGCTTCGTGGTATTTCAAAACAATTGTTTTGGGCGTGAAGGTAATCAAAAAGATATCGAGAAAGATCAGCCCAGAGGTTCGTCGGGATCTCACTCGCTCTAGGGTGACATCTTCCTGTTGATGAGGCCGAAGAATCATTTCAAAGGCCTCATAATAGGCTAGCGGAATTGCCATCACGATGTGGCCCAGTACCCGCAGCCACTCCTTTAGAGTGCCCAAAGCCTGATGTCTGTGGGGCAACAGGAAAGCGATGCTAACGCCGATCAAGATGTTGACTACGCTCAGGTTGGCCGTGAGCAGAAACCAGATAGCTAGCCGCAGTATCAGATTTAAATACTCAACCATGAAAATCCCATCCAAAACAGCAGAATTAACATCAGACTCATAACGCCGATAAGATGATCAAATTGCTCAAAAAGTCGCGGCAATTTGAGGGTTGACTGGCGAAAAAACAGGAAGTAGGCTAACCAGCCAAGGCCGATGATTGCAAGGGGTTTTACAATATTGGCAACGGTGTACGCTTCGTAATACACAACATTGGCGACAAAGAGGCCAATAATTAACAAACCCACTGCTGGCCAAAAGCCGGGTTTCACATTTGCTTTTGTCTCCCAAGATTGGGGCAGGAATATGAATTTGGCAAAAGAGATTGCCGTTCCCAAGGCTGCGATGTTCATTGCGATCGGTTGCCAAGGTGCCAAATTTTTCATAGTCAGCACCTTTGCCCCAAAGCCAGATAACAGAGGAAAACCCGAAATCGAGAAGCTGGCTATGACCAAGGCAACCCAGACTGCAGTGTTGATTGGCTGGTGCTGCAACTCCTTAAGGTTGCGGCTAGGGAGAACCCCAGCAATCAGAAACAGTGCCGATTTAACTAAGCCGTGAGTCAGCGCGTAAAAGCCACCCACTTCGGGGGCTGCCAGAATAAAGCCCAACTGCGAAACCGTGTGAAACGCCAACATGCGCTTGGTGTCTTTTTCGAAGACGGCATAGGACACGCCTAGCAGCGCGGTGCCAACGCCAAAGAACCGGACGATGGGATCTATCTCCTCCAGCACCACGGCGCAGCGCACCATCGGCAGCACCCCCGCTTTGACCACAGCACCCGACAGCATTGCCGATACCGGTGTCTCCGATTCAGAGTGAGTCAACGGCAGCCATAATCCCGAAACAAACACCCCCCCTTTGACTAAAAGCCCTAAAAAGATGAGAGCCAGTGCCTCCGGAGGTGCTCCGCGCAAACCGCTAAAGCTAAATGAATGATTGGCTTGATAGACCAGCACCGCGCCAATCAGGTAAAACAGCATGGCGGTGTTGCTGACAAAGAGATAGCGCAGGGCAACCCAAATGGCTCGATTGGTGCGGGGATAGGCAATTAGAAGAAACGCGGCAATGCTGAGAACTTCCAGCGCCACATAGAGGCTAATGAAATCTGCACAGACGAATGCGGCATTCACACTGCCGTGCAGAATGATCATCTGAGCGTAGAAAAAAGGTGACTTGCCGCTGTGCCAGCAGTAGAGCAGCGCTGCTGCTGTGACCAACCCGTTGGTCAAGATAAAGAAGCTGCCCAACGGATCGACCACTAAGGTGACGCCGAAGTTATCCAGCAACTGCAGGGTCAGCGGTGACGGTGAGGCAAAGCACCGCAGCGCGTAGGCTACTGAGGCTAAGGCCATACCCAGAGCCAGATAGCGATCCAGTCTAGGAATCAGGTAGATCACAAACCCCACAAAAAAGGGGAGAGCGACCCAGGTAATCGTTAGGGTACTCATGGCGTGCTGCTCTCCTCGATCTCACTGCTTTCCAGGGTTGGATTATCGCTGGCCAACTTCATGACGCCGACCAGCATCAGCGCCTGAATTGAAAAGCCAATCACAATCGCGGTCAAGATAACGGCCTGAGGCACCGGATCGGCGTAAGCACCTTCATGGGCATCTGAAAGAATCGGGGTAAACAGGCCATTTCTAGATGCTACGAGCACGTAACAGGCAATCACCCCCGTGCTCATGACATCCATCGAGATGATTTTCATCATCAGGTTCTTTTTCAGAATGATGCCGAAAAATCCAAGTAGTACGGTTCCAAATACGCAGGCTTCTAGCACGGGGACACCTGTTGAAAGAGAGCAATACACACATGAACTGGGGGACCAATGCCGCTGGTTCAGCCAGGGGCAAAACTTTTTCGAGGCTGTTTGAGAAGGGCCGCAGCCTAGCTGAACTTCCTTCTAAGGGGTAGGAGGGTTCTCCCTTAGAAAGAGAGGCCAAGACAGCTCCTTCAGCCAGCGTACCGGAAAGAACTTCTCAAGCAGCCTTTCAATGCAATAAACAGATTCAAGTCTTTAGTATAGATTTTTTTCAATAGTAAAAAATCTTAAACAAGAATAAAATCTATGATACAACAATATTTAAGGCACAGGTTGGTTCTCCAAACTGCCTCTGTAAGGTCCTAAGCAGGACTCGTAACCCATACCTCATTGCCCCTGGATGTCTATTACTAACCGGATCCGCTTTAACAACTTGCGGGGAGATGTTTTTGGCGGAGTCACAGCCGCTATTGTGTCTCTACCCCTTGCCCTTGCCTTCGGTGTGGCTTCTGGTGCAGGTCCCATCGCGGGTCTGTACGGTGCTGTTTGTGTCGGCTTCTTTGCAGCTCTGTTCGGCGGCACTCCTACTCTGATTTCTGAGCCGACCGGGCCAATGACCGTCGTCATGACTGCCGTCATTGCGGGACTGACTGCCAGTAATCCTGAAAATGGTCTGGAGATGGCCTTCACCGTGGTCATGCTGGCAGGCGTCTTTCAGATTATTTTTGGCCTCTTCAAGTTAGGGAAATACGTCACGCTGATGCCCTACAGCGTCATCTCCGGCTTTATGTCGGGAATTGGCGTGATCCTAATTATCCTGCAAATTGCGCCGTTTTTAGGCCAGGCTGCGCCCAAGGGCGGCGTTATGGGCACGGTGACAAGCTTGCCTCAGCTTTTATCCAACATCAACCCACCAGAGCTGATTTTGGGCGTGCTGACGCTGGCCATTATTTTCCTGATGCCCAAGCAGGTTAAGCGGGTTGTACCGCCGCAATTGGTGGCGCTGGTCGCGGGTACGGTCTTCTCCCTGGTCGTTTTTCAGGATGTAGACATTCGGCGCATTGGGGCAATTCCGGTGGGGCTGCCGACGCTGCAAGTCCCGACCTTTACAGCAGGTCAGATGACCGTCATGTTTGTAGACGCTGTCATGCTGGGGATGCTGGGCTGTATCGATACCCTGCTGACCGCTGTAATTGCCGATAGCCTCACCCGGACTGAGCACAAGTCTAATAAGGAATTGATTGGTCAGGGTATTGGCAACCTGGTTTCGGGGATTTGCGGCGGTCTGCCTGGTGCAGGGGCGACGATGGGAACTGTAGTCAACATTCAAACCGGGGCGACTTCGGCTCTCTCGGGGTTGACTCGCGCTCTGATTTTGCTGGTGGTGGTATTGGGCGCGGCGCGACTGACTCAGCCAATTCCCATGGCGGTACTGGCAGGCATTGCCCTCAAGGTGGGTATCGACATCCTCGATTGGAGCTTCTTGAAGCGCTCCCACAAAGTTTCCCTCAGAGGCTCCCTGATTATGTATGGGGTGTTGCTGCTGACGGTGTTTGTAGATCTGATTGTGGCAGTGGGTGTGGGTGTGTTTATCGCAAACATCTTGACCATCGAGCGGCTGAGCAATTTGCAGGCTAAAGAGGTCAAGCTGATCACAGACACTGATGATGATGTGCGTTTGAGCGACGAAGACAAGCAGCTGTTAGACCAGGGGAATGGTCGGGTGCTGCTGTTTTACTTAAGCGGCCCCATGATTTTTGGTCTGTCGAAAGCGATCGCACGGGAACACAACGCCATGAAAGAGGCAGATGCGCTGGTCATGGACCTAACAGATGTGCCGATGCTGGGTGTAACGGCTTCACTAGCCATCGAGAATGCCATGCGAGATGCCTACGACAAGGGCCTGAACGTCTATGTTGTGGGTGCCAGCCAGAAAATTCAGAAACGGCTGGAGAAGCTAGGCATTTTCGCCATCGTTCCCGAAGCAAATATCTTTAGCGATCGCACAGAGGCCCTACGACAGGCAGTCGCCACTGTCTCTGATTCAAATGTCTCTGGCCTCACTGTCGGAGGCCCAAGCGTGATTGTCTCCAATCCTGGCTTGAATCCTTCTATGTAATTAACTGGGCAGCTCAATTCAGCTTGAATTGCCGGTTCTACAGCTTTTGTAAAACAACCCTGATTCTGAACAGTAGTTATGTTTTTGATACCTGCATTGGCCTTGATTGGTCAGTCTTCGACCATCGCTCCTCCCCTTTCCGCCTTGGCTTCTCAGTTCTCCAACCCTCTGCTAGCCACGCTGGACCCTGAAAATGCTCCCATCGTGCTCACTGGAGTCCTCCTCAGCCTGGTCGTGATCTACCTGGCTAGCAAGCTTGGCGGCGAGCTTTCCAAAAGGCTAGACTTCCCGCCCGTTTTGGGTGAGTTGGTGGCTGGCGTGGTGGTCGGCGTTTCGGCCCTGCACCTGCTGATGTTTCCTGAGAGCGGTGCAGAAGCCGCCGACTCAGTGATCATGACCGTGGTCAACTTCATTACCGGCCTCAGCCCGGAAGCGGCCAACCAGGTGTTCGAATCTCAAAGCGAGGTCATCTCTGTTTTGGCCGAACTTGGGGTAATCATCCTGCTGTTTGAAATTGGTCTGGAATCTGACCTGCGGCAGCTCAGAGAAGTGGGCTATCAGGCAGCGGTGGTCGCCTGTGTCGGGGTGGTTGTGCCTTTCATCGCCGGTACCGTTGGCTTGATGACCCTGTTCCATGTGGCGGCGATTCCCGCTATTTTTGCCGGGGCAGCGTTGACCGCCACCAGTATTGGCATCACCTCCAAGGTCTTGTCAGAACTGGGGCAACTGAAATCAAAGGAAGGCCAGATCATTGTTGGCGCTGCTGTACTCGACGACGTACTAGGCATTATCGTGTTGGCGGTAGTGGCTAGCTTAGCCAAAACGGGCGAAATCGACGTCAGCAACGTCATCTATCTGATCGTTAGCGCTACGGTATTCCTGATTGGCGCAATCCTGCTAGGCAATTTCTTTAACCAGAGCTTTGTTGCTATTGTCGACAAACTGCAGACCCGCGGCAATATCGTGGTTCCGGCGTTTATCTTCGCCTTCTTCATGGCTTTTCTAGGCAATGCTATTCACCTAGAAGCGATTTTGGGCGCGTTTGCAGCAGGGCTAGTGCTCGATGAAACTGATCGCCGCAAAGAGCTAGATGAACAGGTCAAGCCCATCGCCGATTTACTGGTGCCAATTTTCTTTGTCACCGTGGGCGCACGAGCTGATTTGAGTGTGCTGAATCCGGCTGTGGCCGACAATCGGGCTGGGCTGCTGATTGCTGCCTTTCTAATTGTGGTAGCTATTTTGGGTAAGGTCGTCACAGGTTGGGCAGCGTTTGGTCAACCCGGCATCAACCGCCTGGCAATTGGCGTGGGCATGGTTCCTCGCGGCGAGGTGGGCCTAGTCTTTGCTGGCATTGGCTCCGCTAGCGGTGTCCTCAGCAAACCCCTAGAGGCCGCCATTATCATCATGGTAATTCTGACGACGTTTGTGGCTCCACCCTTCCTGCGGTTGGCCTTTGGTGAGCCGGCAGAGCCCCCCGAAGATGCAGAGCCTGTGATAAATGGACCTGTCTTAGCAGGAGAGACCCAAACGCTGCCGTAGAAAACACAGACTCCATCAAAATGCTTTTCCCTGAAACCCGCTTTCGCGGGTTTCTTTTTTTGGAACGTTTTAGACACGAGAAAGCCGAAACAAGCCAGAGAGAGCAATTTTCTGCCTCTACAATCATTTTCGCTTGCATTCACCACCCATCTACCCGTTCACCCCACCTATAGCTTACTGATCTAAAAATCGCTGCAGGGGAATCGATTAGTTCTAGCTAGGATAATATAAAACGCAAACTTCCCTAGCCTATGACCGATTCCCCTACGTATTCTGCCAAGGCTGCGGCTCAAGAGCCTTTCCTAGGCACCATGCTTGAGCTCGTGCGTACTTACCAAGCTTTTTCGGCCTACTCCGAGGCGGGTGTCCGACAATATGACCTAACGCCTGCCCAGTTTGATGTGATTGCGACTTTGGGCAACACGCTCGGCATGAGCATGGGGGAGATTGGCGAGAGAACCTTAATTACCAAAGGAACGTTGACGGGGGTTGTCGATCGTCTGGAAAAGAAAGGGCTTGTCTTGCGGGAGGTGCCTCTAGGCGATCGTCGTAGCGTAATCGTTCGACTCACTGCGGCAGGCGAAGCCCTTTTTGAAGAAGTGTTTCCAGCCCATATTCAGGATTTGAAGCAGCACTTTGAGCAGTTGGAACCCTCTGAATTAGAACTGCTTAGGGTTTTGCTGAGCCGCCTGCGTCAGGTGTTTTAAGGTCTGGCACAATTCTTCCACCAGATCCTTCTTGGTCAAAGACCAGCCCTAAAGGCCGCGCACAATCTCCAGAAAGCTTTAGCTTCTGGCCCTAACGTCTCTAACCGGCTCTCTCAAGCTAAAATTGAGATATCCACATTTGTTATCAAATGCCCCAAATCCCTAACTCGCCCCTAGAAGCCTTAAATCAAAAGCGTCTCTTTGATGTTAGGCAGAATGCTGAAGCAATCGTTGAGGGCATGGCCGCTGCAAGGGCCAAGGCGACCGCTCTAGGATTGGAGTTCAGCGAAGATACCCTTTTTAGAATCGGTAAAGAATCGGTGGTGCTGCAAATGTACGAGGCTGAAGATTACCTCGACGATGAAGACAGCGGAGACAACAACCTCTAGTCCCAAACCACTCTCCCTACTTGCCAGTTAATGGCCTTGAGCGCTGCCGCTCCTCGTTTTGCATAACAGACCGGCAGCCTCATCTTTATGCCAGCCTGCCCAGGCAAAAGCACTCCTTTTGCTGCCTGGGCAAGATCCGAGTGGCTGTGTTAGGACGGGGAGAGAAAACTGCCGCGCACTCATGCTCAAACAAAACTTAGCCGTCAACGCCTCCTGGTGGCAAAAGGGGATCATCTATCAGATCTACCCGCGCTCCTTTATGGACAGCGACGGCGACGGCATTGGCGATTTGACGGGCATCGTCAAAAACCTGGATTACCTGCAGTGGCTTGGGGTAGACGCGATCTGGATCTCGCCCATCTATCCGTCACCTATGGCTGACTTTGGCTACGACATCTCCGACCACACAGCAATTCACCCGATCTTCGGCACCTTGGCGGATTTTGACCAGCTCCTGAGCCAAGCCCATGCCTGCAACATTAAGGTCATTTTAGACTTCGTTCCCAACCATACCTCTGAGCAGCATCCTTGGTTTTTAGAGTCCCGCTCCTCACGAGATAACCCCAAGCGCAGCTGGTATATTTGGGCCGATCCTGCTGCCGATGGCGGCCCGCCTAATAACTGGGTCAGCAACTTCGGTGGCCCGGCCTGGACCTTAGACGAAAAGACAGGCCAGTACTATTACCACGCTTACCTGCCTCAGCAGCCCGACGTTAACTGGCGCAACCCCGAAGTCGAAGCTGCCATGCTAGGGGTGATGCGGTTTTGGCTAGAGCGCGGGGTTGATGGCTTTCGGGTCGATGCTTTGCGGCAGATTTTTAAGGATGATCAGCTGCGCGACAACCCCATTAACCCCGACTACGAACTGGAGCAAGGCCCTTACAAGGCGCTGCTGCCACTCCACACAACCGATCTACCGGAGACCTTGGCGGCGGTAGAGCGGATGCGCCAAACTCTAGATGTCTACTCAGAGCGAGTCCTGATTGGGGAACTGTATCTGCCGATTGAGCGGCTAGTGGCTTACTACGGGGTGAACGGAGGCGGCTGCCATCTGCCCTTTAACTTTCACCTGATTTTTACCGCTTGGGATGCGGTTGCGATCGCAACCCTAATCCAGCGCTACGAAGCCGCGCTACCGCCCTCCGGCTGGCCCAACTGGGTGCTTGGCAATCACGACAAAGCTCGTATTGCCAGTCGAATCGGTAAAGAGCAGGCCCGTATAGCTGCCATGCTGCTGTTGACCCTGCGCGGCACGCCTACTCTCTACTACGGCGATGAGATTGGCCTGCACGATGTTCCTATTCCCCCCGATCAGGTGCAGGACCCTTTTGAGCGCAACGTCCCTGGGCTGGGGCTAGGACGAGACCCAGAACGCACCCCCATGCAGTGGAACGCAGAGCACAATGCAGGCTTTACCGCTGGAGCGCCCTGGCTGCCGCTAGCTGATGACTATGCGGTTCAAAATGTGGCAGCACAGCAGCAAGACCCCAACTCCATCCTCGCGCTCTACCGCAGGCTAATTGCCCTACGCCAGCAGGCACCCGCTTTGCAGCTAGGAGCTTACCGCTGGGTGCAGAGCCAGGGCACACTCCTAGCCTACGTGCGCCATGCCGCAGACCAGCAATTTCTGATCATCCTCAATCTGGGGAGCGAACCGGCCGAATTTTCCCACCCTGACTTAGATCTACAGGGCCAGGTTATCGTCAGCAGCAATCTAGCCCATGAAGGGCAGGTCTTGTCAGGAACTGTGACCGTTTCAGGAGATGAAGGGCTGCTCATTCGGCTTACTGCTGAAGGCAATTGATCTAGCCGTTGCCCTAGAGCTGTAGCCATTGTCAGCAAGCCTACCCAAGCTAAGGTCTTACCCGATTGGCCCTAGCTTGAGTTTTCTGAGCATTGCTATGAAGTTACCGCCCGTTGCTTGAAACAGTCGCCAGAGCCAGCCAGAATGGGTTAATGTTTCGCGGCTGCTAGCTGTAGCGATTAGCCGGGAACTCTAAGCAGGTGCCTAATTCTGATTGTGCGTAGCCCTAGTGATGAAAATACGCCGCTTTAAACTCTTGCAAGCACTGCCGCTGCAGTTTGTTCTCATAGTTCCCTTTGTGCTGCAGATTTTTGGGGCGGTCGGTCTAGTGGGATATCTATCCTACCGGAATGGGCAAAAAGCAGTCAACGACCTGGCTGAGCAACTGATGGATCGAACCAGCAGCGCGGTCAGTCAACACCTTGACTCTTACCTATCTATTCCTCACACTATCGGTCAGATTAATGCAGACGCCATCCAGATGGGGCTACTGGACGTGCGCGATCGAGAAACCACCGGAAAGTATTTTTGGCATCAGATGCAGGCGCATGACGTCAGCTATATCGGAATTGGGCTGACCACAGGTGAAGGGGTAGGGGCGGCCCGCTACGACGGCCAAACGACCACGGTAGATGATTGGGGGCCAACTGCTCCCAACAATTGGTATAGCTATGCCCTAGACCAACAAGGTAACCGCACTCAAGTTCTAGAAGTTTTAGAGTGGAACAACTTTGAACAGGCCTGGTACACAGAACCTATAAAAGCGGACAAGCCGATCTGGTCGCCCATTTTCACCATTAACTACCCTAACCATGTCTACATTGCGACGTCAGCAGGTCGTCCCATCTATGACGCCCAGAATCGTCTATTGGGGATGGTTAGCATTGATATTTCCCTGTTAAAGCTCAGCGATTTTTTGCAGGATTTAGAAGTTAGCCGCTCTGGGAAAATCTTTATTCTGGAGCGTGATGGTACGTTAGTTGCCAATTCTAGCGAACAGCAGCCCTTCACGCTCGTCAAGAATCAGGCTGAGCGGCTAAAGGCATATGATAGCCCTGACCCAATTATTCGAGAAATTGCCCAATACATCCAGCAGGAAAATCTTCAGGACACCACCACAGTTCAGGAATGGCACGTTAAGTTTCAGGGAGAACCCTACCACGTTCATGTGACTCCTTGGAAGGACGAGTATGGATTGGATTGGGTGGTGGTCATGGGCATTCCTGACAAGGTATTCATGGCCCAAATCCACGAAAATACCCGGACCACGATTCTGCTGTGTTTAGCAGCCTTGGGGATAGCATCGGCCATGGGGCTGCTGACCTCTCGCTGGATTGTCCATCCTGTTTTGCGGCTAAATCGGGCTAGCAAAGCGATGGCTGCTGGCAACCTCAATCAAACGGTAGATGAGAGCGGCATTCAGGAAATCAATACGCTGGCGGGCTCTTTTAACCACATGGCAGAGCAACTGCGCGACTCTTTTGTAGCGCTAGAAAAAAGCAATGAGGACCTGGAAAATCGGGTAGAAGAACGGACAACTGAGCTGAAAAACGCCCTCAGTGAGCTGCAGCGCACTCAGGCAAAAGTGATTCAAGGCGAGAAAATGTCTAGTCTGGGGCAGCTAGTTGCTGGAGTTGCCCACGAAATCAACAATCCGGTCAACTTCATTCATGGCAACTTGGCTCATGTGGAGCAATACACCCAGGATCTATTGGAATTTGTGCAGCTTTATCAGGATCACTATCCTGATGCTGGGCCTGAAATTGAGGCAGAAGCAGACGACATTGATTTAGAGTTCATGCGGGAAGACCTGCCCAAGATGATTGCCTCCATGAAACTGGGAACCGATCGAATTCGCCAGATCGTTCTCTCTCTGCGCAACTTCTCACGCATGGACGAGGCAGAGATTAAGCCGGTCAATATCCATGAGGGCCTTGACAGTACTTTATTGATTTTGCAGCACCGTCTCAAGGCTAAGCCTGACCAGCCGGCCATTACGGTGGTTAAAGACTATGACGAGTTACCTCAGGTCGAGTGCTATGTTGGGCAGCTCAATCAGGTATTTATGAATGTTCTCACGAACGCGATTGATGCCGTAGAAGAGAACGGTTGCCAGGATCTCTCGGGTCAGGCGGTGAAGCCTAAACAGATTACGGTTCGCACTTCCAGGGTAGATACAGACTGGATTCAGGTTGCGATCGCAGACAACGGTTCTGGCATCCCTGCCAGCATTCAGCAACAGATATTCAATCCCTTCTTCACGACCAAGCCGGTGGGCAAAGGCACCGGCATGGGAATGTCGATCAGCTATCAGATCGTTACAGAAAACCACGGGGGTAAGCTGGAATGCTTCTCTACACCCGGTGAGGGAACCGAGTTCATCATTCAAATTCCTATCCGACAGCCTAATCAAAGCTGAAGATGGGTGCTCTGCTATCAAAGTTCTTGTTTTTTCGCCTTGGAGCAGAGCTAGGGTGAGGGCTGTAAAATATCGGTGCTTTGAGTAGGCTTAGATAAGGGCCAAGCTGCACTAACGCTAAATCATCGACATGATCTGCTTCATTACATCTGGAGGGGATTGTGAAATGAACTTCTCAACCAATTCTCCTATACGCCTAGCCTCGTCTCCACGGGCAACTTGGCGCAGTTCCATCAGCTTCTGAAAATTGGAAGTGGTGTAGTTAGTATTCTCCCCAAACAGCAGCGTAGCCTCCAGGAGCAGTTTCATCCGGTTGAGTTCCCCCGATATTTTCTGTAATTCTCTGGCATCTTCCTTTCGGGTGGAAAGTGCCGTAGGACAGAACAGATTCAGTCACAAGGCATATTGATTTCTCTGGCCAAAGATTAGAGTCGACGACCTGCTGCAGGCGAGCAATCATTGAGGATACTTCAACTGCGTAATGCCAATTCCAGAAAAAAGTGCTGCAGATAGGGGTGGGAGTGGATGGAGGATGGGAGAGTGGATGGGTAGATGGGGGGATGAGTAGCAGCTGTGCCTACTGGATAGGGCCTAAAAATATTTTTTGAGTTTACCTGCATCCAATTAACTGTGGAGTTCGTACTGAGTATGTCTGCCGTCCATGACCTGGTGCTGCAGTCTACCGCTGAGCAAATCAGGCTCGCTAGAGATTGAGCACATCTCATATCTGTCTCCAAACTATGAACAGGCAAAACCTTAATCGTTGACAACTTAAGTCGCGCCTGCAAAGCACTAACTGAACACAGTAAACCCATTTTATTGGGCTGCTGACGGCTTGTGCTGGCTGCTTCAAAACGCGACTCAAAGCCACAGAGGTGGTTCTAGCATCTGCCGACGAAAAGTGTGTCAGTTAATTTGGCGATCAGGTTTGAGCACTTGCCCTTTTACTGAAATTAAACCAAGGATAACAATGGGAACTCTTATTGCACTCACTGACAACAATACCCTGCTATCTTTTAACCCCAACAATCCTGGGCAGACCGTAGCAACGACTGTGACCGGCTTAGAGGGCACTCTAATCGGCATTGATGTTCGCCCAGCCAATGGTTTAATTTATGGCCTCACAACCGCCAACAACCTCTATGCCTTTGACCCTAACAATGTCAGGGCTGGCAGCGTTGCGGCTACCTTTGTCAGCACCCTGTCCACCCCCTTCTTAGGAGACTCAATCTCAGGGTTCGACTTTAACCCTGTGCCGGATCGCCTGCGGGTAGTCGGCAGCAATAACCAAAACTTCCGCATCAATGTAGACACCGGGGCAGTGCTTGTTGATGGCACACTAGCTTTTGGTGGCAATGATGCCAATGCTGGCGTTGATCCTAACGTGACAGCCGCCGCCTATACCAATTCCTTTGCAGGCACTACAACCACACAGCTATTTAACATTGACTCTGCGCTCAATGGCCTGCTGCTGCAAAGCCCTCCCAACGACGGCACCCTGGTTTCCATCGGCAGTTTAGGTGTTGATTTTGGTTTGCGAGGTGGCTTTGATATTCGTTCTTCTTTCCCAGGCGACAACCGAGCCTTTGCAGCCACTAACGGCACACTGTATACCGTCGATTTAGGCAACGGCATTGCGACTAACTTAGGGGCGATTGGCATTGATCCGGGCTTGAATATCAAGGGATTAACTGTTACAGGAAAGGCAGCTCCGGCTCCCGTCAGTAACAGCTTTAACGGGCGGCTAGACGTAGACTTTGTTACTGGCCTTAATCCAGCTCAATATTTGGCGTCTTACGACGACTTGATCGCTGCCTTTGGTTTCGACTTGAATGCGGCTGCTCAGCATTTCGAGCAGTTTGGCAAGAGCGAAGGCCGCTCTACCGATCGCTTTGACGAGGTTAGATATTTGGCCTCTTACGGTGACCTGATTCAGGCCTTTGGCTTTGATACTCAGGTGGCGACTGAGCACTATGTTCGCTTTGGGTCTGGGGAAGGTCGGGCAACCGATTTGTTTAACCCGGCTTCTTATCTCAATGCGTATGCTGACCTGCAGGCTGCCTTTGGCACCGATCTGTTTGCAGCGGCTCGGCACTATGTTGACTTTGGCTTTGCTGAGGGACGTCCTGTAGCGTAGACCCGCACAGCGAGATAGACCCCAAGCAGATCGCCTGGGGTCTATTTTTCTGTTCTATAAGGTGTTTGTGTTTTTAAGCGGTGGGGTCTGTTGGTTGGGTTGGCGGGGTTGGTTGGGCAGGGCGGCTGCGTTGCCGGTCGAACCTTTGCGAGAGGGCCTTTTTACGGGCCTTGGCAGTGTGCCCACCGAGAAAATCAACATCAAGATCCTTGAGGGCGTCCATTTCCGAACACATCTCTAGAGACTGTGGCATGGCGGCAATCATGCTCTGAGCATGGCGGAGGGAGCGGCTGGCCCCGACTAGATCTCCGGCATCAGCCCGATCAATGGCTTCTTTACGGGCGCGGGCAGCCATTAGCAGCGCTACCTGCTCCTGCACCTCAGGATGGGCTGGAAAGTCGCTCATCTGCTCGGCCTTGACGACCGGCATTTGCAGAATCACCTGGAGGGATTGGCGTTCGCTCTGGTTCGGGTCATCCCAGCTCAGACAGATCTGGCAAAGCTCAGATATCTGGCTCATGGCCGGAATTTGCAGCCGTACCACCAGGTTAATGGGCACTCCTACGACTAGGTTTGGCAGTTTGTAGGCCCCTGCCTCGGTGGTGTCTAGGTCGTTAAGCATGTCTTTGATGACGACTCCGTTTTGCGGGGTGAGGCCCAGGTTGACCTGGCGTCCGAGGGTGGCAGAGAGGCCCATCAGCTCATTTTCAAAGATGGCTGGCAGGCGATCGGGGGACTCGATGTGGTAAAAATTGCCGTCGCCGCTGCGGGCCATGGCTTCTAGCAGATCTTCGTCGTAGTCATTGCCGACGCCTAGAGCAGAGGTGCTGACCCCTCGTTTGGCTAGGCCAGAAACATCAGAGGAAATGGCGTCGGGCTGGGTTTCACCGACGTTGGCGAGGCCATCGGAGAGCAGGATGACTCGGTTTAGGTGCTCGGCATGGAGGTACTGGCCTACCTGGGTGCCGCCTTCGACCCAGCCTGCGTGGAGAGCGGTCGAGCTACCGGCGGTGACGCTGCGAAGGGCTTCCAGGATTTTGGCTTTGTCGGTGGCTAGGGTGCTGGGAATTAGGGTTTTAACATGGGTGTCGAACAGGGTGATGCTAATGCGATCGCACGGCAGCAGATTCTCAATCGCATAGCAGGCAGCCTGTTTGGCGTAGTCGAGCTTAGAGCCAGACATTGAGCCAGAGCGATCGAGCGCAATATTGAGGTTGAGCGGCGGCCGCTCCGGCGTCAGCGTCACGGTGGGGGGCACGACTTTGATCAGCAGATCTAGAGTGGTCGAACGGCTAGCAGCTAGGGCCGCATGCATAGGCAGCAGTTCGATCTGAGGCTGGCTCAGCGGGGATGGATGGGATTGGCTCATGGAGAGGGTCTCTAGGAAAAATGAAGGTCGGTTAGTCGTTGAGCAATGAGCTGCAGCAGCGCATCTCGTTCTTGGGGGCTGGTGGGAACGGCAAAGTCTTGGCGGACGTGCAGTTCTAGCCCAGGCAGTAGATCAATCCGCGCCCATTGGGTAGGGGATGGCGATGCTTCTGTGAATACAGCCCTCCCAGCAGGGGTTGGGGCCGCCGCGCTAGCTCGATCTGAGCTGGCCGGAGCCGCAGGTAGGGCTGAAGTCGAACGTTGACGCACCTGAGATAGAAAGGCCAGCGCTGGATTAGCGGTTTCGACCGTGAGCTTAGCCCCGCCTAAGAGCAAGGCTTCTAGCTCACCATCGGGCTTATTAAGGGTCAGGTTTGTTAAAGAGCCGACACTGTAGCCTGCGGCCAGCAGTTTCTTGAGCAGCAGCAGCTGCAGTAGATGGCGATAGGCATAGCGCGCCTCCCGGCCTTGCTTATAGGGCTTGTCGAGCAATCCTTGGGTGGCGTAGTGGCGCACCAGCCGAGGATTGACGGCATCTTGCATCCGGCTATCCGGTTCCTGCTGGGGCAGGTACTGGGGCAGGAGTTGGTTGGCCACGTCAACAAACTCCTCTAGGGGCCACCGGCGCTCCCCTTGGGCTAACTGCTGCAATATGCTCATGGACCTATGCTAATCGTGCCAAATTAAATTGTCAATGACATGTTTCATTGTCATAATCAGTTTACAGAACCCTCTTGAGCAACTCTCCTGAAATTCAAAAAACCCCCGGTGCTCCACCGGGGGCAGTAACTTATTGGCCTTGTAGCCTTAACTCCCTATGAAGCTTTTTATGAAGCCCCAACTGCTGCTTTGGCCTGCTCGACGAAGGCCGTGAGATTCGCAAGCGTCATAAATCCGAGGTACTGAGCCGCGATCTCTTCTGGCAGCAGCTCGACCATGACGCGATTTTCGAGCCACAGCTCGACTACGTGGAAGGGGCCGCGATCGCACAGCCGCACCAGCCAACCTTCCCGCACACCAATGGCTTTGATTGCCTCAAGGCTGATCGGCACCGACATGGCTACGTGGGTCGGTGTAAAGGGGGCTGTGGGCATTGAGGCGACTTCGGCCTCTACTTCTCCGGCGACCCAAGCTGTGTTTGCCGGCAGTACCTCAATGGCTGTACCGTACTGGTCGCCATTCAACACAATGTAGGAATTGGGGTGAACGGGAAAATCGAACGCCTGACCGCCCATTACCTCTGCCAAAATGCCAGCTACGCGAGCGGTGTTTTCAACAGCGATAGAAACATGATGAAGCATGGAGAAAAGTCCTTTACGAAGGGGGTTTGCTTGTGTGATGTATCCAGTGTCGCCCCGCGGCCTCTGCCGTACCAGGCAGCAAACGACCATTCCCCTTGCCGCTTTCTGCAAATGCGATCGCACCTTTGTCAAAGCTTTGACCTATCGCTGAAGGCTTGACGGGCAAACTTATTTCGATAATTATAGAAACATGAAAAAGCTAGATACTGCTCACCCCACCCTTGACGACCCCGCTCTAGACAGCATTGCCGCTACCTTTGCAGCGTTGGGACAACCGTCGCGGCTGAAGATTGTGCGACTGCTGCTGTCGGCCTACCCCAAGGGTTTACCTGTGGGCGAGATTCAAAAAGAGCTGGGCATTGCCGGGGCGACGCTGTCTCACCACCTGGACAAGTTGCGCCAGGTCAATGTGGTGATGGCAGAGAAGGATCGGCAGTGGATTTGGTACAGCGTTCGCTCGGAAACCTTGAAGTACCTGATCGACTTTCTGTTTGAGGAGTGCTGCACTCGCAATCAGGTGGTTGAGATGGAGGAGGGATGTTTGGACTGCTGATGGCCACTGGGTAAAGGACGCGGAGACGCAGGGAAAGCCTAGTAGGTTGGCGTCAGCGCAGCGACCCACAGCCCAACCGATTGGGTTGAGCTGTGGCAAAACCTGAAAGCCTCTTCCAATGTTGAGTTTCGCTGGGCTTAACCTAACCTACTTGACTGGGGAGTGGGGGTGCGGGGAGCAAAATATCGGTTCGTTTTTTAGCCATTTGTTTCGGTTTTTCTAGAAATACTTGAGGAGTCTATGATGGCCAGCTTTAAGACGCATGTGGCGTTGCGGGTAACTGATCTGAATCGGTCTATTGAGTTTTATCAGGCGCTGTTTGGGGTAGCTCCGGTTAAGCACAAGGCTGACTATGCCAAGTTTGATGTGGAAAATCCGGGGCTGAATCTGACGCTTAACGTCAGCGATGCTCTGGCGGCTCATGGGGCGCTGTCTCACTTGGGCATTCAAGTGGACAGTTCGGCAGCGGTCGGGGTTGCGATCGCACGTCTTCAGTCGGCTGGACTAGCCACTTTAGAGGAACGCGACACCGACTGCTGCTATGCTCTGCAGGACAAGGTTTGGGTGAGCGACCCCGACGGCAACCGCTGGGAAATCTTTGTGGTCAAAGTCGCTGACACGGCCCCCGAAAAAAATGTGACGCCTGCGGCGGCGCAGGTCAAATCAACCTGCTGCAGTTAATTTACCTTGAATCTACTATGAGCTTTGATCATCCCCCCCGAATTCTGTTTCTCTATGGCTCTTTGCGTGAGCGCTCCTACAGCCGCCTGCTGGCAGAGGAAGCCGCACGCATTATCGAGGGTTTTGGAGCCGAAGTGAAATTCTTTGACCCGCGAGGGCTGCCGCTGCATGGTGCTGAACCCGATACCCACCCCAAAGTGCAGGAGCTGCGCGAACTGTCTCTCTGGTCGGAAGGGCAGGTGTGGTCTAGCCCCGAGCTGCACGGCAACATCTCTGGCCTGATGAAAACCCAGATCGACTGGATTCCTCTAACGATGGGAGCGATGCGCCCGACCCAGGGCAGAACGTTGGCCGTTATGCAAGTTTCAGGCGGTTCTCAGTCCTTCAACGCTGTCAACACCATGCGAATTTTGGGCCGCTGGATGCGGATGTTTACCATTCCCAACCAGTCTTCTGTGGCCAAAGCCTATCAGGAGTTTAACGAAGACGGCACTATGAAAGACTCGCCCTACCGCGATCGCGTGGTGGATGTCATGGAGGAGCTTTACCGCTTTACCCTGCTGCTGCGGGAGCAGGTAGAAGAGTTGACCGACCGCTACAGCGAACGTAAGGAAAGAGCCGCCAAAGCGGTGGCAGAAACCGCTCAACAGGCCCTAAGCTAGGGAGCCCTTAGCGTGGAACAACCGATTACCGAAAACCTGTGGTGGGTCATTCCCGGTAAACTGGCTGGGGTTCGCAGGCCGACCGCAGAGGAGATCTCAGCCCTGAAGACTGCCGGGATTGGTGCGATAGTATCAGTTATGGACGATGCGGCCAACCTGGATCTGTATGCCGCCTCAAATATGCCTTACCTATGGCTACCGACCACAGGCGGCACTGCGCCAACACAAGAGCAGGCCGAGCAATTCAGGCAATTTGTAGACGCTGAAAATGCCCGTTCTCACGCTGTTGCGGTCCACTGCACCAGCGGTAGACGGCGCACCGGCACGTTGCTAGCAGCCTACCTCATCGCTACTGGGGCGACCGCTGAAAATGCCCTAAATCAGATCCTTCAAGCGAACCCAGCGGTAAAGTTAAGAGAAGCACAAGTTGCGTTTTTACGGGAGCTACAGCCGTGAAAGACCTCATTTTTAACCTCGGGTTTGCTACCTTAGCCACCCACGAACTCGATGCCGTAACACAGTCTGAGTGGCGGCTGCTCTATATTTTACGCAGTCTGCCCGAACCAACGGCCTCGACTGCCTTTGTAGCCATTCATGTGCCCTTACTGGCCGTTTTATTTTGGCTGACTTTTAACGACAACCTCAGCATTCGCGCCGGATCAAGAGCTGTTTTTGCCGCTTTTTGGGTGATTCATGCAGGGCTTCACAAAGCGCTGGAAAACCACCCCCTGTATACGTTTCACTCCCCCCTCTCTCAGAGCCTCATTTTTGGCTGCGGATTGCTTGGGCTGCTTTATGGTGTGGCAGTCTACGTCCAGAGATTTTCCGACAGCTCTCCCGCAAAAGTGACCTAACCCCTTTCCCTCTAAATGAACTGACAAAACTTTTGGAGCTTGAAAGACAGGCTCTAGGAGGGAAGCGAAGCTTGGTTTAAGCTAAGAAGTTATCACACCTATCTCAACGGCAGCATGAGCGCCCTTAGCCCCAGCCCTATGGACAATTTTGTCGCGATAGACTTTGAAACGGCAGATCGCTGTAGAGACAGTGCCTGCTCTATTGGGCTGGTTCGAGTTGAGGAGGGCAAAGTGGTCGATAAAGTTCACTATCTGATCCGTCCGCCTCGGCAGCACATTGAGTTTACCTATATCCACGGTATTGCCTGGCGTGACGTGGCAGGAGAGCCCAGCTTTGCAGAGCTATGGCCCACCCTTGAACCTATGTTTGAAGGGGTCGATTTTCTGGCGGCGCACAACGCCTCTTTTGATCGCGGTGTGCTCTCTGCCTGCTGCAATGCTCATAACCTCACCCCGCCTAGCTCAGCCTTTATCTGCACCGTCAAACTGGCAAGGGATACCTGGAATATTCGACCAACGAAGCTTCCCAACGTTTGTGAGTATTTGGGCATTCCGCTGAAACACCACGATGCCTTATCAGATGCTGAGGCCTGCGCCCGCATTGTGATTTCAGCTAACCAGTCAAAAGCTGCAAGCGGGAGAGCCTGCAGATGATAGAAAGCTCTCCCTGCCCCTGTGGCAGTCTCAAAAGCTACGCAGCCTGCTGCGAACCCTATCTGCAGGGCACGGCCCAGCCTCCGACGGCTGAGGCACTCATGCGCTCTCGCTACACAGCCTATGTCAATAGCAATGCAGACTATCTCTTGGCGACTCATCACCCTAGCAAGCGTCGGCTTGGCGATCTCGACAAGCTGCGCCAAAATTGCCAAAACACGACTTGGCGAGGGCTCTCTATTTTGGAGGCCAATGCAGGACAGCCCTCAGATGAAACTGGGACTGTTGAATTTGTCGCCCTTTACGGCACGACAACTGTGGCTCAGCTCCACGAGAAGTCTCGCTTTGTCAAACATAAAGGTCGCTGGCTCTATCTGGAGGGCGACCTGTTGCCGCCTCTAGCTCCTCAGCGTAGTGCGCCTTGCTGGTGCGGCAGTGGCAAGAAGTTTAAGCTCTGTCATGGACGGGGGTAAAGGAGACAGCCAGGTGCAGAGATGCGCTCTATCGTCTTTCTTTAGTTGGGGGCTGCAGTTAAGCTGTCTCAGTCTTAGGGGCGGCTAGCTATCATACTTTGTGCTCAGCTCGCTTTCCGTCTTTGGATAGTCAAAATTTCTCCTTGCCGCTAATAAGCTAATAAACATAAGAAAGCGGCATACAACTGCTTTTTAATTGACCGATAAACAGCCATATAAACAACAAACGCTTCTAGTCATATCCAATCATATTGATGTAATCGATTGAGATTGCCTGTTGACTTCTAGAGCGTTTTACACTGGAGGAAACCAATGAACATTCTGGCTTGGATCGTATTAGGTTTGATTGCAGGTGCGATCGCAAAGGCGATCTACCCCGGCCACCAGAGCGGCGGCATTGTCGGAACCCTGATCCTGGGTATTGTGGGTGCTTTTATTGGCGGTAGCTTGTACGCTCTGCTGACAACAGGAACGTTAGCCCTGACCTCGGCCGGATTGAGTCTCGGCGGCGTCGTAGTTGCAGTTCTGGGTGCTGTTCTTGCTCTTTGGCTCTACTATGCTTTTGCCCGCAGAGCCTACTAAAGGTGAGCTAAAACAGCCGCTCATGACTGGCAGTACAAGTAAAACTGTACCTATCATTGGGCACTGCAGCTAGAGATAGATATACCTGAAGAAGTTGACCCCGCTGGCTCTGCTGGTGGGGTTTTGTTTTGCCTGTAAGCACGGAGAAAGGGACAAAGCAATGCTGCCGAAGCTGGCAAGCTTTGTAGTAGCTAAGGGTCTAAAGCAGTGTCGGGTTTATTGGGCCAGTTTGGGGAATGGCGCTATCCTCGACCCAAATAAGAAACGAGCTGGTGGATTCTGCTGGGACAGACTGCAGGCCTTGAGTTGCCTCCTGATCTTTTTGAACCTCTGAGACAATTAGGTCAATTAAGCCGTGGATACGACCAAGCAGTTCCTTAGTATGAACTAAGGTTTGGCTTCGCTGGATTAGCAATTCTTTTAGTTCAGAAGACATGCAAATGTCTCTCTACGATAGAAGACTTCAGCATCCTATGCTGAAGTCTTCTATCTGCTCTTGCTTAGGGGATGACTACGGGTTAATTTTTTGCGTTCATCAAACGTTTCGCTAAGCCTTTCACCTCCACATACCTCTAAAGTTGGAGCTGAGATGAGAGGTGAGGGTGTTTGCGAGGCACTGAGGAAGGGCTAGGTTGGTATTGCTGGGCTAGTAGGCTTTATGAAGTTAACAGTCTAAATCAGTATTGGGGTTGATCAAGCAGCTTGGGAAAATGGCGCTATCTTCGACCCCAGTGTACGAGATCCTAGGTTCCACCGAAGTAGAGGGTCGGTTCTGAGCCGTCTCCTGAACTTTCTGAGCTTCCAAGGTAATTAGGTTTATCAATCCGCAAATGTGACCAAGCAGTTCCTGAATATGAACTAAGGTTTGGCTTCGCTGGATTAGCAATTCTTCTAATTCAGAAGACATGCGACTACCTCTTTATTATAGAGGGATTCAGCATTTTATGCTGAATCCCTCTACCTACTCTTGCTTAGGAGGTAGCTACGGGTTAATTTTTTGCGTTCATCAAATGTCCTGCCAAGCCTCCCACTTTATACATGTTTTTATACATTTCTGAAGTTTTGTTAAATAGGCAATAATGGTGCGCCTATTCGGCAGTAATGCATTCTATAAAGGAGCGATCGTACTGATGCGCGAAGCTCCTAATTCGGCTGTATCAGGGCGGCATTTAGCGGGTATTTCTGATTGACTTGACGGAGGGCAGTGGCTCTTTCTTCAGGATGCTGGAAAGTCGCAGCAATCTGTAAGCTAATCTGCGGATCCTCGGCTTGTAGGGCTACAGTAAGCATTTGCCATAGCGTATCGCGGCGGCCGAAATCGGGGCCAATTGTTGCCACTGCTTCTAACGCTTTGGTCAGTACCTCGCTGGCTCGGTTCGAGTCGCCTTGAGCGGCATACCCTAGCGCAATGGTGACGCCATTGAGGGCACTTGCGTTGGCCTCTTGCAGGTTACCATTGAGGCGATCGGCCAGATCATATTGCCAGGTCGAGCGGTTGGTGTATATAGAGGGGGCGTACTGAATACCGATTAGACTCTTTAAGCATTAGGGTAATGCCCCTCCTATAACTGTCTAACTAGACTGGATTTGTTGGCATCAAAAGTAGGAACAGCTAGAGAAGGGTTGTACTCACCCGACAGCTGTAGTGTTTGGACCTATGCAAGGTTGAAGTCAAACTCGGCTAAAGCCTCATCAACGTCTAGTTTGAGGAATCGGGCCAACGGAGTGTAATACCAGCGAAGTGAGGAACTGGGGTCAGCTTTCATTGCCTTGAATCCTAAGGCCAGGGCCAGGGCTTCAAGCCGAGGATGAATCGTGATGGTGTATATGTCACACAAATTGGGGTAGACCTCTTGCATCTGCGCCAAGGTTGCTTGGGAGTCTTGTAGAAACTGGCAGGCCGTTGAATAGTTCCAGTATTGTGAATGGATCTGCCAACTGCGGACAAACACGGCGTAGCACTCCTCATTCCCAGGAAGCGCGACCCGAATTGGGTCATCATTATCCAGCGTGCTCAAATGCAGGCTTACACTGGGGGGCTGATGAAACTTCTCTTCAGAGTTAGGGTGTGTTGGGAAAAAGGTTGCAAAGCCCACAGGTTCATCGTCTGAGGCCTTTCTTAACACCCGCAAGCCGCTAGGATACTGAGCAGCCCACTGGCGCAAAACTTTTGTGATTTTGAATGATGTCATCTCAGATCGCTGACTGACCCAGCTATAGCTTTCCTCTAGGAAAGCTGCTACAAGGGAGGCGTCATTGCGTACATCAAAGGCATCTACGTAAAGTTGAGCACTATGTGAATTTGTCTCCTTAGGAAGGAAACTATCTGGGATCTGCAAACTTAGCCGTGTAGGACCGCCATCAAAGGGTGCGCGTCTAACTAAATGCTTGGCAACGAGCTGGTCGATCATCATGCCTGCAGAACGCTCACTTCCCCGCGACCGATCGCTGTAAAACAGGTCCGCTGCTTGGCTATGGGAGCAGTCAAAAGTTCCTACGTAACTGCTCAGAGTTGTGACCGGCGCAGGGGCTTCTCTCTGCTGCAGATAAGCATAGCCCCAAAGTCTAACAAAGCAGATCGCTTGTCTGCGGGTCAACCCTGACTGGCCCACAATGTATTGGGCGTAACGGTCTTGATGCACCTGGGGAAACCATACATTCACATCACTAGCTTTAGGTGCGTTGTTCATTCCCTGAAGTGGCAGATTGTATTGCTGAGCTTACTATTTCACGAAAACTTCACTCTATTTCAGGCTGATTCCGGATTTTACGGATGACTAAACCTCTACCTCAACAGTATTGAAGGGTCTTCTCGCCTCTCCTAGGCAGGTTCAAGCATCAATGACACTGTTGGAAACAGGATGATTCGCGGCCAGAGGTAGCATTCCAGCTTCTTCTAGAAACCAGGCTTTGCAAGTTATTCCTGTCAGGGATTCTCCATCATCTCTATGAGGATAATCAGGTGTCACATGCCACAACTTCAGTTAAACAACAGCCTCCAAACTTAGTTGTACTACCGTCTCTAGCCTCTCCGGTAGAGCCTGAGGTACTCCCGTCCGATGCCATTACGGCTGATTATTTAGCCATTGTTTTTGAAACGGTTTTAGGCCGTATTTTTCCATCTCAAGGCCTGATGCTATTAGACTCGCAGGGGCGTCTTTTGCAGAGCAGCCCCAAAGCTAGACTGCTTTGCAAAACCCTGCAGGGTGCTCCTGATATTGCCTCAGGTAAGCAGGGAAGGCAGCCTAATGACCAGCTCCCAAGAGAGATTGAGAAGCTAGCTGATTACCTCATTGAGAGCCGCCAGCTGTTTCCAGGGCAGCCCGTTCAATTACAGGATGATATTTTCCGTAGCGACAAAACGCGAATGCAGATCCAGGCGGAATGGATCGCCTTGGATGCTCAGCAGGCATCACACATCGTTGTTACGCTTGAGGATCTTACAGAGGTGGCTCATCAAAGGGCTTTATTTGACGCATTTCGGTATCGATTAACACCGAGAGAGGCTGAGGTATGGGAGCTATACCTACAAGGTTTTTCATACCGTCAGATTGGAAAGGCGTTATTTATCACTATCAATACCGTGAAGCGACATATGAAAAGTATTCACGTAAAACGGACGTTTAGAGCGGACTAATGAATACTAAGAAATAGGTATCTTATGAAGCTTGAAGCCGTTAGGTAACATTCGAATACATCGGTAATCTATAGGGCTTAACTACACGCAAAGCGAGCCTGCTCCAAGCCATTACTCGATACGTTGTCCTAGTTCGGCCGCTGTGAGGATATCTGCGATCGCAGCATCGATATCTACCATTGGGTTTGCTGCGACAGACCTGACCCATAGCTGCTCCCCTACGACGGCAGACGACAGCATTCCAGTTGGCGTGCGTGCTAAGAACTCCTCGATTGAGCAACCGGTCGGCCGAAACACCGTCACTGCCGTTTCGGGCTCACCCCACAGCTCCAGATGAGGGCTGGCAGTGATTGCGATCGCAAGCCGCTGTGCAACCTCCATCAGGTGATCTAAGCGGCTCACAACCCCTTCTTGGCCCCAGGCTAACAAGGTAGCCAGCAGGGGAATCGCAGCGGCCGAGCGCGAGCTCTGCACCCCAATGTTGGGCTTTGCCAGATAGCCGCTGCCAAAACCGATGGCTGCATTGGCCGCCTCCAGCTCCCGAAACATGACAATGGCCGAGTCCTTAGGCTGGAAGAACCACTTGTGCGCAGAAACTGCGACCGAGTCCGCTCGTTCTATCCCGTCTAGCAGGTGGGCGTATCGCCCGCTCAGTCGCAGGGGGCCTGCCCACGCGGCATCGACATGGGTCCAACGCGCAGTGCCTGCCAGCTCAAGCGGATCGATGCTGCCCGTGGCTGTCGTGCCTGCGGTGAGAACCAGGCACGCGTCGTTGAGGTCTGGCACAGCGTTTACGTCCAGCCGTCCCCGCCCATCAACGGGCACCTCAATCAGCTCAAGTCCGAGTAGTCTGCAGGCTTTGGCGACGCTCAGGTGCGCTACTTCAGAGGCAACCACCTTCCGGATACCAGCGGCATCTCGGGCGGCCCAAATACCTGTAAGGTTCGCAATCGTGGACCCAGCACAGAAGTGCCCGCCACCCATGCCAAAGTACGGTGCGAGCCAGCGGATCACAGTTGTTTCCGCCTGCGTCGCAAAGGGAGAACTCGACTCGTGCAGGAGGTTCTGATTCAGGCTGGCATTCCATAGAGACATGGCCCAAGTGATCCAGGGTGTGGGCGGGTCCATGTGCGCCAGGGCGACGCTTGAGCCGAGTTGAGTGGCCTCTCCGAGCACGTGACCTGAGAGCAGATCAAGCGAAGCGATCTCGCCGATGCCCTGCTGCGGCAGATCTTGGGGCAAGCCCGCAGCGGCTGCAGGCACATTGCGAAGCAGTTCGAGCGCATACTCAAGACCTGCATCCGGCAGAAAACTTCGGTCCTTGCTGGTCATTCGACCTCCAAAATGGCTGTAGATTTCCCATCACAGCAACATATCCCCAACTTTATCGGTTGGGCAATGGTTCTTTAATTTGTGATGCTTGAAAAGCTTTGCACAGGATGGAACCAGAACGTCTACTTGGAAAAATTAAAACGTCCATTAACTTTCTCCCCTTGGACGTCCGTTTGGACTACAACCTTGTATTCTCCGGCTGCTTGCGTAGGTAGAAAGGCGAAGAAGTGTTCTCCTGGGGCATCGTAATCCATAGGTACTTCCTGCTGGGTGCCATCAGGAAGCTGCACTTGGGCAACTACCGTAGCGTCAGTCACGGCTTCGTGGGTATCTCCAGTTTGCAGGTACAGATCAAGGTGAATGCCGTCTGCTTCAGTGACGGGAACCAGCTCCATATGGTATTCACCCGTCTCAACTACCTGCCCTCCTTTAGTAGCCGCAGTGTGGTCGTCGGGGGAGGGTTGAGAACTGGCTGGTGCTTCTGTGCTGCTGGCTGGCGCTTCTACGCTGTCAGTGACGGGAGCCGTAACAGTTGGAGTTTCAGCACCACCGCAGGCGGCCAGCGCCAGGGTGCCAGTCAGAAGAACCAATTGCAAAATCAGAGAACGCATGGGACACCTCTTTTAAGTAAGCATTAAATAGAACTGACGGGTCGGTGACCATTGGCCGTGGCCCCAACTTCAGAATCAGAGCTGATGTCAACGGCTGTCTGTGAAGGCACTAGATGACGGCCAAACAGAGCATAGAGGGCTGGCAACACAATTAGGGTTAGAGCAGTAGAGGTAAAGAGCCCCCCCAGCACAACCACTGCCAGCGGCTGCAGAATTTCTCGACCGGGGCCGGTGCCGATTACCAGGGGCAGCATTCCCAGGGCGGAGGTAAAGGCCGTCATCAAGATGGCGTTGAGCCGCTCCATCGATCCGGCAAAGAGAACCTGGGGGAGGGGCATACCGGTTGCCAGCTTGGTGTTGTAGTTGTCTACCAGTAACAGACCGTTGCGGACAGCCACACCGAACAGGGTGATGAAGCCGACTAGGGAAGCGACGGACAGCACCCCACCGCCGATCGCAACCGAGAAAATGCCGCCCACCACCGCTAGAGGCAGGTTGAACATGATCATAACGGTGGCCGGGAAAGAGCGAACGGTGAAATACATCAAGACAGAGATCACGACCAGGGCCAGGGCTCCAAACACTAGCAGGTTCTGAGTGGCCCGCTGCTCTGACTCAAACTGGCCGCCGTACTGAATGAAATAGCCTGGTGGAAACTGCACCTGCTGACGAACTTGATCCTGAATATCAGCAATCACAGAGCCCAGATCGCGTCCGGCTACGTTGGAGGAGACAACGATCAGGCGCGAGACATTTTCCCGGCTGATGGCGTTGGGTCCGGTGCCATAGTCTATCTGGGCTAGCTGGGCCAGGGGAATCTGTTGCCCGGCAGGGGTGTCAATGAGCACGTTACGCAGGGTATCGAGATCGCCTCGGGCGCTGGCATCAAACCACACCACCAGATCAAAGAGCTGCTGCTCCTCTAGCACTTGAGACACCACCCGGCCATTGAGAGCCGTTTCTACCGTATCGGCTAGGGCGGCCATGCTGAGCCCATAGCGAGCGGCAGCAGCACGGTCAAAGCGAATCTGCACCTGGCGAACGGGCAGCTGAGGGGCAAGCTGTAGATCTACTACCCCTTCAATTGTGCCCATCACAGTAGTGACTTCGGTGCCTAGACGACGCAGTTCAGCCAGGTCGGGGCCAAAGATTTTGACTGCGATCGCACTTCGCACCCCTGAGAGCACCTCATCCATGCGGTGGGAGATAAAGCCGCCGATGCTAGCTGGAACACCAGGTAGCTTGGCAAACTCTGCGCGCAGGGCATCTAGGGTCGCTTCCCGGTCTCTCATGCCCTCGTCACTGAGCTCAACGTCAAGCTCGGCAAAGTTAGATCCGACGACGTGGGGATCGCCGGGAGCTCGCCCGGAGCGCATCTGAATTGTGGTAAAGCGAGGGTCTTCTTTGAGCGCATCCTGTACCGCTAAGCCAGCCCGGTTTGTAGCCGCTAGTGATCCCCCTGGAAACAAACTCATGGAGGCCACTAGCGATCGCTCCTGGAACTCAGGCAGAAAGACTCGCCCCAGCGCTGGCAGGACAGCCAGGGAAGCCACCAGCATTCCTAGCGCCACTAGCAGGATCAGCCGAGGTCGCCTTAGGGCCAGGCGCAGGCCCGGTTGATAGAGCCGTTGGCCCCAGCGAGAGACCCAAGTTTCTTCTGTCGGCAAGGGTGCGTAGGCCAGCAGAAACGCGCAGAGTGCAGGCGATAGCGTCAGGGCGACCAGAGTAGAGGCAAAAATCGCCACCAGGTAGGCAATGCCCATCGGCGCAAAAATTCGCCCTTCTACTCCACTAAGCGCAAAAATAGGCGCAAAAATCACTGCAATAATTACGGTGGAAAAGAGCACGCTAGTGCGCACCTCCACAGAGGTGTCGTAAACCACCTGAAACGGGTGCTTAGGGCTGCCCTGCTGGTGGTTTTGCCGCAGTCCCCGGTAGCAGTTCTCCATATCGACAATGGAGTCGTCTACGACCGAGCCAATCGCCACAGCCAGACCGCCCAGGGTCATCGTATTGACGCTCAGGCCGAACCAGTTGAGCAAAATCAAGCAAATCAGCAGCGACATGGGAATGGCGCTAAGGGTGATGACCGCTGTCCGCCAGTTCATCAGAAACAGCAGCAAAATCACCGAGACAATGATGATGCCGTCCCGCAGCGAATCCCGCACGTTGCGGATAGAAGACTCGATGAAGTCCGCCTGGCGAAAGGTGCGATGAATGGTGACATCAGGCGGCAGGCTAGAGCCGACTTCCGCTAGGGCCGCTTCTACCTGCCGGGTCACCGTCAGGGTATCTGCGATTGGCTGCTTGTTGATCAGCATGACCAGCGCCAGTTGGCCGTTAAGGCTGCCATCTCCTCGCTTTAGGGCTGGCCCGATGGCGACCTCGGCTACATCCCGCAACAGCACCGGCGTCCCGTCCCGCGCCTTCACCACTGACTGCTGCAAATCCTCAATTGACTCGATGCGGCCAATCCCCCGAATCAGGAGTTCCTGGTCGGCATCAATCAGGTAGCCCCCAGCCCCGTTTTGGTTGGCGGCAGCAGCGGCTTCGCTGACCTCCGCTAAAGTAACTCCAAAGGCGCTCAGCTTGGCCGGATCTACCAGTACCTGATACTGCCGCTCCTCGCCACCAAAGACCGTGATCTGGGTGATGCCGGGCACGGCCAGCAGCCGGTTGGTCACCTGGCGATCGACCAGCTGCCGCACGTCCATTAGCGAGGTAGAGTCTGCTGTGAACGCGTATTCTAGGATGATGCCCAGGGGCGAATTGAGGGGAGCAAGCTGGGGCGCTTCTACCCCCTCTGGTAAGCGAGACTGGGCCTGCTGCAATCGCTCTGTAATTAGCTGCCGCGCCTGGTAAACATCGGTGTCCCAGCCAAAGACTACCCGCACAGCTGAAGCGCCTGCCACTGAGCTTGAGCGCACCGCTGTTACGCCGGGCGTGCCGTTGACTGCGCTCTCAATCGGCAGCGTTACCAGAGACTCCACCTCTTCAGGCGCAAGGCCAGGGGCTTCGGCCTGGATCTCGACCTGGGGTGGGGCAAAGCTGGGGAACACATCTAAAGACATCTGGCTCAGGGTGCGGAGGCCGTAGAGGGTAATCAGGATGGCTCCAATCACCACAATCCAGCGTTGAGCAATGGACCACTTGAGAATCGCGTTCAGCATAGAGGGCAGATAGGGATGGGGGAGAGGACACAGGGAAGCGGTGATTAACGCGGCCCAACCTTGGCCTCAGCCGGATCTCGATCTGGGGTCAGCGTAAAGGAGGTCTCTGGGGTCAGCGGCTCAGCCGCTACCGTTGCTGGACGAGAGCGGCGACCCAGGAAAAAGGCAGCTGCGGTAGTGGCTGCGATCGCAACTCCCCCCAGCCCCCAACCCCAGACCGGCATCTGAAAACCAGCCTGAGTCACGACGGGTTCAGCGGTGGCAGTCTCTTCTCCGCCCCGCAGTGACTGAGCATAGAGCTGCAAAGCCCCCTGCACCACCACCTGATCACCCTCAAAGAGGCCAGCCTGAACCTCAACTTGCTCTCCTGCCTTACTGCCCAGGGTGACCTCTACCGGCTCAAACGCTTGGCCATTTTGCACAAAGACCAGGGAGCGCCCGTCTGCCTCCACCAGAGCGCTAGCCGGAATTGCCAGTACTGCGTTTGGGGTACGCTCCGTCAAAATCTCAAGCTCGGCAAACATGCCTGGCTTGAGTAAGTCACTGGCATCTTCTAGTTCGGCGGTGACGGGGATGACCCGCGTGGCCCCATTGACCACCGCACCCACCGTCACCACGCGTCCGGGGAAGAACTGATTGGGCAGGCTGGCCACAGTTGCCCTGACGGTCTGACCCTCGGCGACTTGGCCTAGATCTTTTTCATAGACGTTGGCCGTCACCCGCAGCCGATCGCCGTTGACGATACTCATGATCGGCGTTACTGCTTCTTCCACCGTCTCACCCAGGGTGATTGGGCGCTCTGCCACCTTGCCTGAGATCGGCGCAACGACGGTGACAATGCCCCTTTCGGTGGCGGGGCTGTTTAACTGCTGTAGGCGAGTTTCGTAGGTGGTGGTGCTGAGTCGAAGATGGGACTGGGCTGCCTCTAAAGTTGCCTGTGCCCGCTCTACTTCCGCCTGGGCTTCTAGCACCGGCTGGCGGCTCTCAGCTCGCGTCAGCTGACTGCGAGCTTCAGCAAAGTTTGATTCTGATTCGAGGAGTTGCTGCCGGGCAATCGCGCCTGCGCCTGCCAGCTGCTGGTTTTGCTCATGGCGGTCTTTTGCTAGGGCCAAGTGCTGGCGGGCCGCTTCAATTTCAGTCTCTGCGATCGCAACCTGCCGCTCATAGTTTCGCTGGGCTAGGGTGAGATTCGTCTGGGCCTGCCGCAGGTCGGCCTCGGCCCCTACCCGCTCCTCCTGAGACGCTACCCGCAGCTCAATTAAATCGGGCGCACTGACTTTTGCCAGCGGCTGCCCCTTTTTGACAACATCCCCCGGCTGCACCAACAGCTCGACGACCGTGCCGTTGATCGGGGCATTTACCATCCCCTTTTGATCGGGCTGAGTCACCAGTTCCCCGGTCGTCTGAATGCCCCTGCTCAAAACCTGCTTTTGCACAGGAACGACCTGAATACCTAGGCGGTCAGCGGTGGCCGGATCGACCTGGACGCCGCTAGCAGGTTGACTTGATCCTGAGTTAAATTCTGAGCCGTGATCGTGCCCCGTATGGGCGACAACCGCAATGGGCACAGTCAGCAGCAGCAGGCCCATCAGGGCAGCCGGCACAGAGTGAGGAAAGTAGCGAAAACGCATAGGGGCAAGTAAGTCAGCGGGAGAAGCGCGAACAGAAGGCTTTGCCCAGGACAATATCAGCCAATTATCAAACCAGGATGAAATTTGTGGTTTCTCTCTTCTCGCCCTAAAATTTCAACGAGATTTCACAGGAGACACTCAACGTCAGCCATGCGGATACTGCTGGTGGAAGATGAGATAGACCTGGGAGAAGCTATTCGCCGAGCGCTGCTGCGGGAAAAGTATGTGGTTGACTGGGTGCAGGACGGTGGGTCGGCCCTGCAGATCCTGGAAAATTCTGATTTTCCCTACACTCTGGGGATTTTTGACTGGTTGCTGCCTGAGCTTTCGGGCCTAGAGCTGTGTCAGCGGCTGCGATCGCAATCCAACCCTTTGCCAGTTCTGCTGTTAACGGCCAAAGACCGGCTAGAAGATCGAGTCGCCGGTCTAGATGCCGGTGCAGATGACTATTTGATCAAACCCTTTGGCATGGAGGAACTGTTAGCTAGACTGCGGGCTTTACAGCGGCGCTCCCCCGCCTTTCAACCCACCCGACTGCGGGTGGGCCGCTTAGTTTTGGACTACGGCACCTCCACCGTCACGGTGGTCGATACTGCTTCGCTTCAGCCTGTATCTCTGACAGCGAAGGAATTTCAGCTCTTAGAATGTTTCATGCAGCATCCCAACCAGATTTTGCCCCGCGAGCAGCTGATGAACCGGGTCTGGTCGATTGAGGCAGATCCGATGAGCAATGTTGTGGCAGCTCAAATTCGGTTGCTGCGGAAAAAATTGGCCGACTATGGCTGTGAAGCCCTGATTGAAACAGTCTATGGGATGGGCTACCGATTCAATGCGTAATTTAAAACCTGTCCTGCATAACCGAGCCTTTAGAGTGACCCGTTGGCGGCTCACTGCGCTCTACGTCAGCACGATGGGGGTGATTTTGGCCGCTAGTGCGATTGGATTTTACGTCGCTCTGGCCCAAGATCATCGGCGGGAGATCGACCATCGCCTAGAAACCGTCGCCAGCACCCTCCACGACAGCCTAGAGCCATCCTTGGAGCAGCCAGGGCAGCTTACCCCGGTCGTCTGGCAGCTGTTGCCCAGCCTGTGTTCAGCCACGGCAGACTGCCCTCAGCCTATCCCTGATCGCCACGTCTTGAGCCTAATGCACCAAGAGGGCTACTACCTGCGCTTTCTGAATTTATCGGGGGAGGTGCTTGCGATCGCAGGTCAGCTTCCGGAGCAAAGCATTCAGCCTCCAGAGGCGGGGCTCTATACCCTGCAGGCATCAGATGGCCGGAGCTACCGTCAAATGTCTCTGCTGCTAAAAAACAATGCCGGTAACCCCTGGGGGTACCTTGAGGTAGGCAGTTCTCTCCATCTGCTAGATAGACATCTCGCTTGGGTTAAGCTGGCGCTGCTGGGCGGCCTGCCTGTGGCCTTTGGGCTGGTTTGGGGGGCGAGCTGGTGGGTTGCAGGCGTAGCGATTCGGCCTGCCTACGGAGCCTACCTCCAGATCCAGCAGTTCACGGCGGATGCGGCCCATGAGCTGCGCACCCCGCTGGCCGCTGTGCGAGCTTCTGCTGAATCGGTCAGTCGGGCTCCCTATATTTCTGATGCAGAAGCTCGCGATATCTTGCAGGTGATTACCCGCCAAAGCCAGCGCTTGGGAACTCTAGTGAATGATTTGCTGATCCTCTCGCGGCTAGATCAGCCTAGCGCTAAAGCTCAAGAAACCTGCTGCTGTCTGCAAGATCTAGTCGCTGATATTGAGGAAGAACTTTCAGCCTTAGCTGTGACCAAAGACATTCAGCTCACAGCCGTCTATGACAAGCAGCCTGCCCTTTGTGTCCGTGGCAATGAAGAACAGCTCTACCGCACCGTTTTGAATGTAGTGGTTAATGCTTTGGAGTACACTTCACAAGGCGGAAAAGTTACCATTCACCTCTCTGGTCGTGATCGCCAAGCCTGGATTGCCATAGAAGACACGGGCATTGGCATCTCCCCGGCAGATCAGGCCCAGATTTTCGACCGGTTTTACCGGGTTCACCCTGACCGCTCTCGCCACACAGGTGGCTCTGGCTTAGGACTTGCGATCGCACAGGCTATTGCTCGCGCTCATGGCGGCAATATCCATGTTAAAAGCGAGTTGGGCAAGGGCAGCTGTTTCACCATTCAACTACCCACTCGTTGACGCAACTCTCAACAGACCGTGAGCAATGTTGTACCAAGATTTAGCAAGTAAATCCAAGACTCATTTGCAGATTTCCCCGATAGTAGTTCTTGTCGGGCGCTGAAAGGCACAACGCTATGGATTACTACACTTTAGGAAAAACGGGTCTCAAAGTGAGCCGGCTATCGCTGGGCACGATGACCTTTGGCGACGATTGGGGCTGGGGTGCCGATGAAGCTAACGCGCGGCAGATTTTTGATACCTACCTAGCTGCAGGCGGCAACTTTATCGACACGGCCGATCTCTACACTAATGGCAACAGTGAACGTATGCTGGGCCAGTTTGTCAAAGAGAGCGGCACCCGCGATGCTGTCGTGATTACCACGAAATTTAGCTACAACGCCCAACCGGGCAATCCCAATGCGGGCGGCAACGGACGCAAGAATATTCTACGGGCGGTGGAGGGCTCCCTACAGCGCCTAGGTACCGACTATATCGATGTTTACATGCTGCACACCTGGGATCAGGTAACGCCTGCAGAGGAAGTTGTGCGCACTTTGGATGATCTCGTGCGCTCTGGCAAAGTGCGGCACGTGGCGCTCTCAGATGTGCCAGCCTGGTACTTGGCTCAGGCTCAGACCTTGGCCCAGGAGCGTCACCTGGAGCCAATTAGCACCATTCAGCTGGAATATTCCCTGGTGGAGCGCAACATCGAGTTTGAGTACCTATCTCTGGCAAAAGCGCTGGGTACCGGCATTATGGTGTGGTCGCCGCTGGCCAGCGGCCTGCTCTCGGGGAAGTACCAGCCTTCGCAAAACGGGCCTGAGGGGTCGGGCCGACTAGCGACGCTGGCGGGCACCAACAACCCGGCATTTAATAAGTTTACTGAGAAGAACTGGGCTGTCGTTACTGAGCTGGAGCAGGTGGCCAAGGAGCTGGATCGCTCGATGGCACAGGTGGCGCTCAACTGGGTGGCCCATCGTCCGGGGGTGGCTTCGGTGATTATTGGTGCTACTAAGCTGCACCAGCTGCAGGATAACCTTGGGGCGCTTGATTTTGACATGCCGCTAGAGCTGCGCCAGCGCTTAGATGCTGTTAGCCAGCCGGAGGCGCGCTTTCCCTACACTTTCTTTGAAAAGACGCTACAGGGCATGATTACCGGCGGTGCTACGGTGGGCGATAAGCCCGCTAGCTACCATCAGCCGCTTTTGATTGAGGGGGCTGGGGCTGGCGTGACCTCTGAAGAATCTACTGGTGAATCTAGCCACTAAAACTCGGCTGGCTACAGAGCCCATGCGATCGCATATTCAGAGAGAGGGTAGTGAGATGCGATCGCATGGGCCTATTTACTAGGGCTGCAATCTGCTTCAGATGACCAGTGGACATCATGGGTTTTATGCAAATTGAAAAAACTGGCCCCTCAAATCACCCTTTTTAAGAAAGCTCTGGCGCTTTGCATAAAATCGAGCCGAACAGACTGAGTGAACAATAGTCACATTCAGCTCAGAACTATGTACAGTTTTATACCTTGCCCTCTCTCGACCATTAAGAACAGTAATCCCGGCTATGGAGTTGACGATTTCCAGCCACAATCGGAAGGCCTCCATTACAGTTAGGAGGATAAAGAGTGCCTCGGCCAAAGGTCGCCAACTCGTGAGAGATTTGCCCTATGGAAGCGCAACTAGAGCAGCTGATTCAGCAGGCTCAACAGGCTGATGTAGCAGCGGCAGAGCGATCGCAAGTCATTGCAGCTATTGCAGAAATTCTGTTGCGATCTCGAAAAATTGGCCGTCCGCCTGCGGGACAGCCCCTTACAGAGATTTACCAAGAGCTCTGCGAGCGCCTCCGACAGCAGCTACTGCAGGATCTGCCCCCTGCCCTCAAAACTTACTCCCAAGCGTTGCCAGCTCGAGAGTGGGCTACCGCCCTACAGCACCAAGCGGCTCGCAAAATCCTCGACGACAACCAGCTCAAACAGATTGCCCTCGAAGCCCAAAACCATCCCCCCCAAAGCGCCCTGCGCCGCCATGCCCTAATGCAGCTAGTAGAAGCCATCCGGCTCTCAGGCCGATTGGCCCGTCCCCACCGGGGCAAGTTCTCTCCCCAGTTCTACGACTTGCTCCACGAAGAGGCCGTCAACAAGACCCTAGCCTACCTATGCCGACACATCGACAGCTACGACCCAGCACGGGGCCAAGCCCAGAAATTTATGAACTGGGTCAACTTTCGGCTAGATCGCACCTTGATTGAGTGCCGGCGGGAATTTAGCGATCGCAACACCACAGCCCTACCCAATCTAAACGACCTCGAAACCCTGCCCCAACCCGAAACAGCCCCCTCTCTAGCCGATAACGTGCACGACTATATCAGAGCCGACCCCGACGGAGACTTTCAAGCAACCCATGTTAGAAACCGCCCCGATGCCAGCTTCCAAACTATTGCCCTGGCGCGGCTGATGGGGAAAAGCTGGGAAGAGATCTCAGCAGATTTGGGGATTAAAATTCCGACCCTCAGCAGCTTCTTCCAGCGATGCTGCGACAAATTCTCTGCCAAATTTCAGGAACTGCTATAACCGCCATTTACGTTTTGGAAGCACCATCTATGAGTTACCCCGATGACGCCACCACTTTCTCAGTTCCGCTGGCTTTAACAGCCCACACCCAAGCAGAGCGCTTTCGTCAGCAGCACGCCAATCCGGCCAAAGCTAAACAGGTCTATCTCAATACCTTGGCAGTCTATGCCGTGAATTTTTATCTAGACTGCTTAGCCATCGACACGGATCTAGCCCACAGTAAAAGCTGGAACCCGATTCAGCAGACCTTGTTAGATACGGCAGACTTGCTCGTCAATCACCGAGGCTGCTTGGAGTGCCGCCCTGTGCTGCCAGAAGCCACCACCTTAAATGTCCCTCCCGAGACCCATCAAGATCGCATTGGCTATGTTGCGGTGCAGCTCGATCAAGATCTCAGGCAGGCAACCCTGCTGGGGTTTCTTGCCAGTGTCAGCACTGAGCGGGTGCCGCTGGAGCAGCTACAGCCCCTAGAGACCCTGGCTGAACACCTAGAAAAGTGTGCTGCTGTAGCGCCGGTTGGGAGTAGTGAGACGGGGGCTGCGACGGTTCCTGAGAGCCAGTCTCCGCCCATCGCATCTCAACTCAGTCAGTGGCTGCAAAATCTAGCAGCGGCAGGCTGGCAAACGGTAGAGCAAGCCCTGACTCCCCAACAGCCTGCTTTTGGTTTTAGAGGTGAGCGGCCTCTAGAAGCAGACACTCCGCCTGTGGTACAGCGGCGTAAGCAAATTCAGCTACCCGAGGCAGAGGGCTCGCCCATTCAGCTCACTATCGGCCTCAGCCCCCTCCCCGAATCTGAAATGGAAATCTGGGTCCAGGTTAGCCCTACAGGCGACCAGCGCTATCTTCCCCCCCATCTGCATCTGCTTGTGCTAGACGATCTAGACACCGAGGTGATGCAGGCAGAGGCCCGTAGCACAGAAGCCATCCGGCTCCGATTCACGGGTACCATTGGCGAGCAGTTCAGCCTCAAACTGACCCTTGGCAATACCAGCATGATTGAGGCTTTCGTAATCTAAAGCCATGACAGGCAAGCTAGTTACCCTCAAGCTAGAAGGAGACTTGGAGCAGGCCGGATTTCAGGCAACCCTAGAAATTGGACCTGAAGGAGAGCGGCCTGCCATCGAAGTGTTGGGCGCGCTGCCCTCCAACCCTGAGCTGCTGAAGGCGCTAGAATCCTGGCAGCAGAGCTACCACAGCCTCAAAGGCCCAACTCGCATCAAGCCCAAAGAAATTGTCTACCTGGGCTCAATCCACTCGCTAGAAACCTGCCAGCAGAGCGCTAAAACTTTGCGGCAGCGTCTCAAGCACTGGATGGCATCCGACCCTTTTCGCAGCATCGACCAGAAATTGCGGGAAGAGCTTCAGCGGGAAGATACTGTCCGAGTACTGATTCGCACTGCTAGCGCCCAGCTTCACCAAATGCCCTGGCATTTGTGGGATATTGTTGACCGCTATCCTAAAGCAGAAGTAGCGCTCAGCCTCCCCGCCTTTGAGCGCAGAGAGAACCCAGCTCCGACTCGCCATGCCCCTGTAGTCAAAATTCTTGCGATCTTGGGCCACAGCGCAGGCATTGATGTAGCCATCGACCGGCAGCTGCTAGAGTCTTTGCCTCAGGCGGCAGTGACCTTTTTGGTGGAGCCTCAGCGGCAGCAAATCAACGACCAGCTTTGGGAAGCCCCTTGGGACATTCTCTTCTTCGCAGGCCACAGCGAAACTGTTGAAACAACTGGACGGATTCACCTCAATCCCGAGGAGAGCCTCAGCCTCGAAGAACTCAAGTACGGCCTGAAGCAGGCGATTACTCAAGGGCTGCAGCTCGCCATTTTCAATTCCTGCGAAGGACTGGGACTGGCCTACACACTGAAGGAACTGGGCCTGCCTTACATGATTGTAATGCGCGAGCCTGTGCCCGATCGCATTGCCCAGGTGTTCCTACGCCACTTCTTGCAGGCCTATGCTGCGGGCAGTTCCCTTTATCTGGCAGAGCGGCAGGCGCGGGAGCGGCTGCAGGGCCTAGAGGGAGAATTTCCCTGCGCTAGCTGGCTGCCCGCCATTTTTCAGGCGATGCCCGATGCTCCCCCAGACTGGCAGCATCTGCAGCAGCCCAAACCAGCCCAATCTCCTACCAAACCTCAAGAAAGTGTGCCGCTGACACTGCCCGTAGTCATGCTGACCAGCCTGGCTGCTGCGGTGCTGGTTGGCGCTAGCCGCTGGCTGGGCGTGCTGCAGCCGCTGGAGCTAAAGGCACTGGATTGGCTTATGGGTCAGCGTCCGACCGAAATTTTGCCAGAGCGGGTGCTGGTTGTGGAAGCGACGGAAGCAGACCTCAATGAGTATGGCTACCCCCTGCCGGATGCTGTGCTGGCCCAGGCCATTCAAAAACTCCAAAAATATCAGCCTCGTGTAATTGGGCTAGATATCTTTCGGGCTCAGTTAGACCCTGCAAGCCCGCAGCTCGGTCAGCTTTTGGGCGAAACCGACAACTTAATTGCCCTCTGCAGCGTGGGCACTCCAGACAACCCGAATAAGCCTGGAATTCCCTCACCACCTAATGTCCCAGATGAACGGTTGGGCTTTAGCAACGTGGTCGTTGATCCAGATGGAGTAATTCGACGGCATCTGCTTTTTATGCAGCCTAGCTCCAATAGCCCCTGTGCGACTCGTTTTGCCCTCAGTACCCTAGTCGCTTTTCATTATTTAGAACAGGCAGACATTCACCCTGAAAATCTGGCAGATCACCGTCTACAGCTGGGTAAGGCTACGTTTGCTCCGCTGGAAAGCAATACAGGACCGTATCATCAGGCCGATCACTGGGGCTTTCAAGTTTTGCTCAACTACAGCCGGACTCGTTCTGCGCCGCGCAGCCTCTCTCTATCAGCGCTGTTGCGAGATGAGGTCGTCCTAGAAAACCTGGCAGACCAGGTCGTTCTGCTGGGCGTGACGGCTCCAATCTCTAACCCCACTGACTATTTCTTAACCCCATTTGGGGCAAGACAGTGGCCCCTACAAAAAACCTCAGGTGTTTTCCTACAGGCTGAGATGGCTCATCATCTGATTGCAGCCGCTATGGATGAGCGGCCTGTACTAACCGCTTTACCTGGCTGGGCTGAGGGACTGTGGCTGGTGGGTTGGGCTTTGATCGGGGGGGGAATTGGGTGGAAGCTGTCTCGATTTAAGCTGTGGAGCCTAGGCTTGGGAGTTAGCATTGTGCTGCTTTATGGTGCTTGTCTAGGGCTATTGATTCAAGGGCTCTGGGTACCGTTGGTGCCTGCGGCCTTGGCGCTAGTTGGCAGCAGCAGCGGGTTGCTGCTGTATAGGGTGCAAAAAAACAGGCCCGCCTGATTCAGAACTGCAAGCAGTCTATTGGAGGAGGACAGGGCATGTTTCAAAAAACGCGAGGATTACGAACCAATTTGCTTAAAAGACTGACGCTGCTGCTGGGGTTGGCTCTCTGCGGCTGTGAGCAGTCCATTCCGCCGGAGCCTAAGGCGGGGGAATGGGTTCAATACGAGCCGCCTAATCGGGGTGCCCCTGGTGAAACCAGCGATCTAGGCAGTAGACCGTTGTGCAGAAGGGCCGCAACTCCATTTACCTCCATCAGTCCCTCGACTAACTGGGGTGAAACCTTAGAATCGCACCCGACTTTTTGGCTGTACCTGCCTTATCAAGCTAGCTCAGTGCGGTTAATCTTGCGGGATGAGCCTACCCAGGAGGAACTTTATCGCACGACCTTTGCGGTGTCTGGTCGCGATGGGGTGGCACGCTTTCGGCTGCCGGAAACGGCCCCTCCTTTAGAAGTCGATAGGCTTTATAACTGGCAGTTTGACTTTATTTGCGACTCAGAGAATCGTTCGCGGTTTCGGGTTAGAGGGCTGGTTGTACGGCGTGCCCTCTCGGAGGAACTGCAAACTCAGCTGAGGGAAGCCGCTGCTCAAGAGCGCGTTGCTCTGCTGGCAGAACAGGGCTTTTGGTACGATGCCCTGACTGGGCTAGCCGAACTGCGTTTAACAGCACCAGACCCTATCTTGGATGCTGGTTGGGCGGTGCTGTTGGGCCACGCCAGTGTGGGGCTAGAAGATCTGGCAGAAAAACCTTTGTTGGACTGCTGTACGGAGGAGGGCGAGCCTTAGCTGAAGAAGATCAAGACAAGTGTGCTTTGAAGTGCGATCGCACTAGCCCCCTCTGCTCCCGATGGTGCGCTTCCCACGCACACCTCCAGCACAGTATTAATCTGCTAAAGGAGTATCTCGGCTTGCTTTCTCTCAGTGATATTTTTTAACAGGCCGTCTACAACAGGCTGCCCAGCAACTGTGTTGAGCGCTGTGGTCAGCAACACCCATACCTGGACGCCATCGGGGCGGCAAATCTGCACCTCCTGCTCTAGCGGCTGGGAGGGCGGCAGGCTCTTATGGAGTCGGTAGCACTCGCGCAAATCAAGCAAAGCCAGCATATTGGCCTGTTCGAGAGACTCTGCCCCCAAAATTTCTAAAAAAGCAGGATTGCTTTCAATCAGTTCATTGTCTAGCCCAGCGCGAAAGACGCCTACCTTGAGCCGAGTGAGCAACCCCTGCAGGCGGATTTCGAGCAGGGCTGCCTGCTGCTCTTGCTGCTGTCGTTGTAGGGCTAGGCGAATGGAGGCGGGCAGGCGGACATAGCGGCCAGAGGCCTTGAGTACATAGTCATCTAGCCCAGACTGCAGGGCTTCGACTGCAACTTCCTCAGTGCCCGTGTTGGTAAACATAATGACAGGGCATTGAGGATAGTGAGCCTTGACGGCTCGCAGCACCTCTATCCCAGTGCTCCAGCGTAGCTGGTAGTCGGTGATGACAGTATCAAAGCAGCCACCCATCAGCGCCTGCTCAAACGCATCTGCGTCGATAACCTCCGTTACCTGGAGCTGCGCAAATTCCCGGCGTAGTTCCCGCATCACCAGCATTCGGTCGCTGCGGTTGTCGTCAATGAGCAGAATGTTCAGGGTTTGAACCATGGGAGGAACGAGAGGCAGTAACAGCTTTGGGTAGGGCAATCCAGAACCGGCTGCCTTGGCCTAGGTAAGACTCAACCCCAACAGAGCCTCCCATGCGCTCTATGCCAGTGCGGACAATTGCCAAACCAATGCCCGTACCCGCGTAGCGCTCATTGCCGTGCAGTCGTTCAAACACCTGAAAAATGCGCTCTTGATATCTGGGAGCGATACCGATGCCGTTGTCAGACACCCACAGTTTGACCCAATCCTGCTGGCTCTGCCTCTCCTCTTGAGCATAAATCTCAATGTGAGGAGGCGTTCCTGGCTGCACAAACTTTATGGCATTACTCAATAGGTTGACGATCACTTGAACCAGGATTGAGTGGTGAGCATAAACAACCGGCAGCTCACTGCTGAGGGTGATTTGAGCCTGGCTCTCTTTAATTGGAGCGGCAAGCTGCTGCTGCGCTTCCTGCACCACAGCGGCTAGCTGGGTCGGCCGCGGATTAATTTCCTGTCGGGTCAGACGGCTGTAGGCCAGTAGGTCTGAGATGAGAGTTTCCATCTGCACCGAGTCTTTGATGATGGACTGGATGTACTCCTGCCCCAGAGGATCGATCTGGTCGCCGTAATCTTCTATCAGCGCTTGGGCAAAGCCCTGCATAGTGCGAAGCGGAGCCCGCAGGTCGTGGGAGACTGAGTACGTAAAAGCTTCTAGTTCCTGGTTCATTTCCTGCAGCTGCAGGGTGCGCTCTTCTACTCGCTGCTCTAACTCCGCTGCATAGGTCTGCAGCTGATCTCGGAGCTTAGACTGCTCAAGTGCGATCGCAAGCTGCGCCGCCACTTCCTCAACAATAATCCTAGCCTCCTCGTCAAAAGCAGCGGGAGCAGCGGCAGCAAGGGCTAACTCGCCGATCAGTTTCTCCTGTACCATCAGAGGAATGCTTAGGCAACTGCGAATGCCCCTAGAGTGCAGCTGCTCGTAAAGAGACAGAGGCTGCTCAGAAGTTGTCAAATCCTCTATGTAACGAACTTGAGGGTGCTCTAGCTCGTCCCCTGAAGCACAGTCCTCTAGGGGTAAAACCATGCCTTCAGCCGGGTACAACTCTGCCTCGGCACTGCCTGCTAGAATCTGGGCGTGCTGGCTGCTTGGGTCAAACAAAGCTACCAGCGCCTGCTGACTCGCCACTAGCTGCCGCAGGTGAACCAAAGCGCCTCGCACCAAATCACTGCTAGATTCAGCAGCCAAAATAGAGCGATCAATATCATGCAATACAGCTAGCCGTTGAGCCGAGCGCTGGGTGGCTTCGGTTTCTTGTCTAGCAGTCTGCAAAGCCTCTTCATAGTTACTAGAGACTCCTAGCACCAAGCGGCGAATCAAGTAGGCCAGTATACTCCCTACAGCCAAAGCCAGTATTAGGCTCGTGGCAACTACAGCTTCAGTGGTCTCCTGGGCTCTCTGGCTGCGCTGGTCGCGCAGCTGTTCTTCTACAGCAATGAAATCTGAAATCTGCTGCCGTAGCCGGTCCATCTTCTGTTTCTGTAACCGTAGCAGGGAAAGGAGCTCTACTTCTCCTTGCTGCCGCTGGTCAACGGCAGGCCCAATTAAACGGCTCAACTCCTCGTACTCGGTCTCAATTTGCTCAATCCGCTGGCTCTGGCTGGCATTGTCTGAAACCAGCCGCTGTAGCTCGTCAAACGAGGAGCCAGTAATAACGCTGGACTGCTCGTAGGGTTCTAGAAATTCCGGCTCGCCAGTTAACAGGTAACCCCGCACGCCGGTTTCCATATCAAGCAGCAGCTTCTGGACATAGTTTGATTGGGAGATCACCCGGTCGGTGTGGTCTATCCAGTTGAGAGCATCCAAAAGGCGAGCAATTTGCAGAATGGAAACCCCTGCCAGCAAAAGCAGGAGCACAATAGGCAGGGTGATTGCATAGACCAGCCTGCGTCGAAAAAGAGTCTGGGAAAGTTGCGGCAGCATGTCCCTATGCTAATGCCAGCTAGTAAGACAGCCTCTTTGGTAGAAGAATCGTTAGCTTAGATTCTGGTATCTCTTTAACGTTTGCAGCGATTGGCTGAGGTCGATAAGGGTGATAGGAGTAATAGTACAAGCCGGTGAAGATTAGACGTGAACTTGAACTATAAACGTTTGGGGCTACTAGTACTGGCAAGCCTGCTGATTGTCTCATCATGGCTGGGAATCGCTGGAGCCCGATCCAATCTAGAGGTGCGATCGCTCCAGCGGGCGGGTGTTCCCCTGCTTTACCTGGCTCCTCAAGGGGCGAGAGCGGTACCGGGCGTTCTAGTGGCCCATGGTTTTGCGGGTTCCAAGCAGTTGATGCTGGGCTATGGGCATGTACTGGCTCATGCAGGCTACGCGGTAATGCTGTGGGATTTTAATGGGCATGGGGCCAATGGAGCTCGCCTGCAGCGGGATCAATTGCAGCAAAGCTTGGACGTTGCTTTGGCAGCTCTATTAGAACAACCCCAGGTTGATCGGGATCGTCTGGCACTTCTAGGGCACTCAATGGGCAGCGGAATTGTGATGTCGGCTGGCGTTCGCAGCCCAGATCGCTTTGCTGCAACAGTAGCAGTTTCCCCAACCGGAGCGAACATAACGCCTCAAACTCCCCGCAATCTTCAGCTGCAGGCAGGCGGTGGGGAGGGAAGATTTATTGCCAACGCCGAGCGGCTACTGGCACAGGCCGGGGGAGAAGATACCAATTTAGCAGCAGGACAGGGACGAGAACTTGTTGTCGTGCCCGGTGTGGAACACATTACCATCCTCTTTAGTGACGGCAGCCATCAGGCAGCCCTGCGTTGGTTAGATGCAACATTTGAGAGACCTAGTAACAGCCAGTATGTTGACCGGCGGATGGGTTGGTACGGCCTGCATCTGCTGGGTTGGTTAGTAGGATTGGCGGCAGTGGCTCCTCTATTCGGGCAACCCAGAACAACTGTCAAAACATCTTCTATCCAACGTTGGTTAGGTTTAGGAGTCGCGCCCCTGACGGCAACCGCAGGACTTGTGTTGCTGGGCCAGCGGCTTAATCTTCAGGATCTAGGCGGGGTTCAAGTGGGGGGCGCAGTGGGCGTCTGGTTCCTAATTGCAGGATTAACCTGGCTGGCAGTGCTGGGGCGGGTGCCTCGTCCTACCCTTCGCACCGTTGGGTTAGGGATTGTGCTGTTTGGGGTTCTCTGGGTCGCCTTTGGTGCAATGGCTCAGGTAGTCTGGCTTCAGTGGTGGCTAATCCCCATTCGATTGAGATTGTGGCTGCCGATTGCGATCGCATGTCTTCCCTGGTTTCTAGCCTCTGGAGTAGTGCAGGAAAACATTGGAGTCAGCAAGCGCATCCTTTGGTGGCTAGGACAAACCATCATCTTGGTTGGTGGCTTCGTGCTGACGCTAAACTTTCTGCCTCAGTTGGGCTTTATGTATCTGCTCCTACCGCTGTTTCCCCCGTTGATGGGAGTTTTGGCTCTGGTTGCAGGATCGTTGAATCGTTCTTGGGTTTACGCGATTGGCTCTGCTCTGTTCTTCGGCTGGCTGCTGGCAGCAGGTTTTCCCCTGTCTGCTTGACCTATCCGTTTTAGAGCCCGCACCTTAGAATTAGCCCCTGCCACAAACATTTGTCTACAGTGAAGAGGTAGTTTCCGTCCGAGCGATGCAGTCCTTATCTATGCTTTTTGCCCTTTCTGGCCTTCTACAGGGCCAGGGCTACCCTCAGCCCCTCACCCCTATGATTGATGGGTTAAACCTTGCTTATTCTTTGCATTCGGAGGCAACCAGCGTGACCTCAAAGGCTGAACATCAATTTGAGCTGAGCGACTATCAATGGCAGCATCGTCTTGTGCTGGTCTTTGCACCTTCAAATGACTCACCTGATTATCAACAGCAGATGCAGACATGGCAGGCAGACACGACAGGTATTAGCGATCGCAACCTCAAGTTAGTGGAAGTTTTGGGAACTGGAGAAAGCCGAGTCGATAGTGAGCCCATTAGCCCAGCATCAGTAGCAGGGCTAAGACAACAGTTTGGAGTCCCTGTTGACCAGTTTTCGGTGATTCTGGTGGGTAAGGATGGGACAGAAAAACAGCGGAGCCAATCCCCGGTTGATCTAGCGCTGTTATTCCGCACCATTGATGCGATGCCGATGCGTCAGCAGGAAATGCGCTCTCGGTATTAGCTTGATGCCACCTACCTCATAGTCCTCCAGCCAATTGATTAGAGCCAGAAGATACCGATCTATTGGAGCGGCTCGTACAGCAACATCCGGATCTAACTGTAATTAATTGCACCTGATACAAAAAATATTTCTGGCAGAAGACCTAGATGGCTGGAGAGCTGACGCTGATTGTAGAAATGGTAACGGTGCTGGGAGCCGCTGCCACCGGAGGGTTCTTAGCCAGTCGCCTGGGTCAACCTGTGCTGCTCGGTTACCTTTTAGGTGGAATGCTGATTGGCCCAGCTGGATTCAGTTTCATCACCCTGGAAGGAGATATTGAGGTTCTCGCAAACATTGGAGTAGCGCTGCTGCTGTTTGCTTTAGGGATTGAGTTCTCCCTCAAAGACTTGTTGCGAATACGGACAATCGCGTTAGGAGGAGGGACGCTCCAGATTCTGCTCACCATCGTTTTAGGCGGCGGATTGGCCTACCTGACTGGATGGGTTGAAACGATCCCCAAAGCGGTTTTCCTAGGAGCGGTGCTTTCCCTATCTTCTACAGCCGTTGTGTTGAAGAGTCTAATCGAGCGCAATGAGGTGCAAACCAACCACGGCCAGATCATGCTAGCTATCTTGGTTGCGCAGGATCTGGGCGTAGGCCTCATGCTGGCCATCCTTCCTGCGCTCACCCAACCCAGCAGTGTGATCGGGATGGCCTTACTGATGGCGTTGCTCAAAGCTGCGCTCTTTCTGGGCGGAGCTATCCTGGTCGGGAAGTGGATCATTCCTCTAGTAGTGCGATCGCTGGCCCGCAGCGGTTCCCAGGAGTTATTTTTATTGGGGATTCTGGTTCTCTGCTTAGGAATTGCCCTCCTCACCTCTGCACTGGGTTTGGGGATCGAAATGGGCGCGTTTGTTGCTGGATTAATGATTTCTAATGTGGAGTATGCCGATCACGCTTTAGATCGGATGCTTCCCATGCGGGATGTGTTTGCGACACTATTTTTTGCATCTATTGGCATTCTGATCGATCCCGCCTTTTTGCTGGCCAATAGTTGGGTCTTAATCGGGTTAGTTGCCGTCACAATGATTGGCAAAGCAGTGATTGCGACAGGAGTCGTGAAACTGTTTGGTTATTCCCTCAAAACAGCGTTGACCGTCGGCACGGGGATTAACCAAATCGGGGAGTTTTCCTTTGTGTTGGCGGGCGTGGCACAACAACAAGGTCTTTTCTCGTCCCGCCTGTATGGGCTGATAGTAGGAACCACAGTAGCGACACTTTTGATTACGCCGTTTCTGCTGAAGGCCACGCCCTATATGCTGACTTGGCTAGAACAGATCTCCTGGTTCAACAATCTTCTCCAGTTGAACCACTCCCCACGCCTCCTTGGGCTGGAGGAAGAACTAGCCGATCATGTAGTCGTTGCAGGATACGGCAGAGTTGGGCAAACCCTGGTGCGAATGCTGTATTTTCAGGGCTATAAAATTTTGGTGATTGACAACAATGAGGCAGTGCTGCAGTCCCTTCGAGAACGAAAAATTCCCTACCTGATTGGTGATGCGTCTAGCGGGCTAGTTTTAGAAAAAGCACGTCTAGCCCAAGCAAAAGCTATGGCGATCGCTCTGCCTGACCCGATGGCAACCCGTCTCACCTTGAACCGGGCGTTGAATTTTTCCCCAGACCTAGATATCACTGTGCGGGCGCATGGCAATGAAGAGATTGATACTCTTTACCAGCTCGGAGCCCAGGAAGTAGTACAGCCGGAGTTTGAAGCCTCTTTAGAAATGGGGGCACACCTGCTGTTGAAACTGGGAGATTCGACATTTGAAGTGCACCAGGTAGTCAATCGCTACCGCAACAGGCGATATCGAGACATTCTGCCAGAGCGGGCAGAATACTGGGGCGCGACTGATTTAGAGGCTGCTATTGAGGGACTGCTACGACGCTGGTACGGTCTACCGCTAGATTCACCTTTGGTAGGGGTAAATCTTGCTCAGGCAAACATACGCCGTTCGACTGGAGCTACCATCATGGCAATTGAACGCCACAAACACCTGCACCGCTATCCAACGGGAGAAATGACGTTAGCAGCGGGAGATCGCCTTCTAGTGGTAGGCAGTCTAGAAGCACATACCACATTTGAAAAACTGTTGAAGCCAGAACAATAAAGGTATGGAATACGGCACTCTGTTGACTGACTGATTTGAATTCCTAGCCTCCATCTATTTTGACTTTCGAAAAGGGCTTATACCAATTCTCTAAATAGTGGCTACTCGTCCACTCTCTCATCCATCCATCTACTCTCCCACCCCCTATCTACAGCGCTTTTTTTGGAACTGGTACTAGTCAGCGGAGTGAGAAGGCTCTATCCCAATGCTCAATGATAGGGTCTAGAAGAAATGACAGGATAGTCTTTTGCCGAGTGACAATTTCGGCAGTAGCTGCCATACCGGGAGTAATCGGTACCTCTTGCTCCTGGATGGTCATAAAGGTTTGATCGATCTTGATGCGGGCCGGGTAGACCAGTCCCAGTTCTTGTTCTTGAATTGAGTTGGGGCTGATACTCTCGACCGTGCCCTGGAGCAGGCCGAATTCCTGGTAGGGAAAGGTTTCTAGCTTGACTTTGACAGGCATCCCTGGCTCAATAAAGCCGATGTCGCGGTTGAGCACTTTGGCTTCGAGCACCAGAGGGGCCCCTTCTGGCAAGATGGACATTAACTCCTCGCCTGATTGGACAGTGGCTCCTGCTTCGACGACTTTGACGTTGTAGACAATGCCATCTACAGAAGCAGTGAGGGTATCCCGGTTGCGCTGCTCCTCGGCCTGGGCAAGTTGGCCTTTGAGGCTTTCCAGTTCCTTGCCCTGCTGCTCAATTTGAGTAAGGATTTCGTTTTGGCGATCGGCTACCAGGCGATTGGCTTCGGTTTTGGCAGCTTCGTAGGCCTGCTGAGCCTGATAGATGGTCTGCTCTTGAGCGGTAATTTGGTTTTGTAGAGAGACCACTTCATTTTGGGCATCTAAATAGTCGAATCGGGGCACTGCACCCATGACCAGCAGTTTGCTCAAGCCGTCTGCCTTGGTGGTGGCAACGCCCAAAGTAGCTTTGAATCGTTCGAGGTCGGCCTGGGCTGCTTTGACTGCGCCCAGTTGCCGATTGGTCTCCGCCAGAGCCATTTCGCGGCGAGCTTCAAACTCCCGCAGGCGTGAAGTGAGCAGCTGATCTTGCAGGGGGTTTCCAGAGCGAGTGTTGCCTGTGCGTTCGGCTCCCAGACGAGCCAGGTTCGTTTCTGTTAGCTCAGCTTGCTGCTTAAGTCGCTGAAACTCTGCTTCTGAAATAGTGGGGTCAAACTGAACTAGAGGGTCGCCAGCGTTGACTTGTTGACCTTCCTCAACTGTAATCTCCTGGATTAGTCCGCCAGAGAGTGCTTTGATCGGCTGAATGCGAGTTGAGGGAATGACCTCTCCCTGAGCCGTGGCAACCTCATCGACTTTGCTCAGGGCTGCCCAGGCAATGGCACCTCCCATCAACACACATAGCCCCCCTGCAAGAATGCGGGAGTATTTCGGCGGAGCCCGACGAATGGCTTTAGCTAGATCTGCATTGAGGTAGTCTTGAGCGTTTGCAAATTCATGCTGATTGCGCCGCAATTGAACGGCTTCTGAAGCAATCTTCGTGGGAACTTTCATGCGAATTTATTCCAAGTAAAGAAGCGCCATTTGAGGGTTATGCAAGGTTGCCTGTCGATCTTGGAACAAAGCTTTATTGCCACTAAAGGGTGCATAGCCATTGCCGCATCTTGCATGATAAGGCTGTTAGAAAGCTTACTTAAGCTTTAATTCTGTCAAGTTAGCTTTGTCTCAAGATTTTAATCAGGGCTATACTTTATATCTCATTTTTTCAAATCGTCAGTGTAGGCTTCGATTCTTTGCCATCCCTTCCCAAAATAATTTCGAAGCTGCTGAAGAGTAGGTGGAGTTCCCCCCAACCGGGCTACAAAATCTTTCATTTTCCCTGATTTTTTGTTGGTTAATGGCGGGCTGTTAGGATCATTCACCAATGCTCTCATCACTCCATCTCTGCGGGCAATTAAGTAATCAATAGGTAAGGGTTGTTTGGGAGGCAATTTTTCTGTTACAGATGTCCCTGCTTTTCCATCAGCACGAGTATAATTTCCTGTAACTCTTTGTCGTGCTTCCCTGAGGTGATACTCGTACCAGACATCTTCTGCTCCATGATTTGCGTTTTTATTGCCTTGTACTGCAAGGATTTCTACATCGACATGATCTTTCATTCCAACTCCATCAAATTTCCCTTTACCTTGGTAGATATGATGGCTGCTCAATCTTCTTTCCAAAATCTGTTCCAAATCTCCTTTTCCTCGTGTTCTGCCGACATATCTTATCTCTCTAGTATCTTTGTCTCTAAATGCATAAGTTAAAAACTTTTCGCTTTTTCCAGCAATTTTAGAGGGTCGAGAAGTTTGGGTATTTCTGCTTCCTATTCCTCTACTGTTAGTTACACTCTGGTTGACTGAAGGACTAGAAGCCGACCCGCTTCTCGCTCTAGTTAAAGGCGCTGTTCTCCCGCCTGAGATTGAAGTTTCAATTGCTCTTCCCCTTGAACTATTGCCTTCAAAGCTACCTGGAAGGTTATTTCCACGAGTGGTAGAACTACCCCCTCTAGGCCGTCGTCCTCTGCCAGATAGGGAGAGTGCAAACTCGGCTCCGGTTGATAAACGCTGAGCCCACTCACTTCGTGGTTCTGCACTGGATGCTACTAACACCTCCTGTAAGGGTTGGCTTGCAGCTTCCATAGTCAGATCTTGAACGTTTAGAATTCTAGAATTATTTTCAGGGGTTCTGACAGTGGACCGCTGCGGGCGGTGCTGGCCGGGTCTGCCTGTAGAAGCGGGTCTACGGCTTATGGCAGGGGCAGCGGGGCGACGCAGATTGGCTCTGCCTTGAGACACTCTAGGCTGAGGTCTGGTAGATCTTAAGTCAGCACGATGCTGGGGTTGGCTGGCTCTGAGGGAAGGGCTTTGGGGCGTTCTGCGGGGATTGGCTCTGGCCTGAAGGGTTCTTGCTGGCCGTCTAGATGGGCTAAGGACAGGTCGCCGAGGCTGAGTGCTCCGCCCTAAGGGACTTTGAGGGACTCTGGCTTGGGTGGTTCTGGCCTGGGTAGTTCTTGTAGGTCGTCTAACGGGGCTAGGAGTAGGCTGCCGCTGAGGCGTTCTGCGGGGAGATGGAGCAGCAGTGGTGGTGCTGCCCCTTCCTGTGGTGCCTCCGGGTCGTCGCCTTTGAGGGACTGCCCCAGATCCTGTTGGACGGGGAGGAGGAGGGGGTGTAGGTCTTCTGGTCGGAACACCTCTGCCGCTACCCCCTGGTGTAGGTCTTCGAGGGGACGGGGTGGCAGCTCTGCCACCTCTAGCAGTTCTGGCCCCTCCGGAGGCAGCTCTGCCTCCGCTAGCAGCAGCTCTGACCCCCCTAACACCAAGCCTGACGGCGGCAGCAGCATCGCCGATGCCTGGCACTGCAGCAGCAGCGGAGAGACCTGCATTGACGTAATCGCCTTCAGCTGCATACCAGCCAGCATTGGCTAAGTCAGCCGCGGCCCCAACAACGGGGATAAATCCAGCAGCATCTAGAACTCCGTGCCCAATTGAGCGCAAACTAGGCATTTTCCAATTGGGTCGTTCGGTTGCGATGGCCCCAAAGGGTTGGTCTTTAGCCATCGCCTCTCCTCTGCTTTGCCAAGCCGGTGTTAACGCGAAGCTTTGCTCTGCCAGCAACCGGTCTGCGGGTGAAGTTGCTGCTGCAGAGTGAAGAGCGCCTTTGCGGTTAGCTAAACCCAAGCCAGTGTTAGGATTCCATCCAGGCGTCTGCAAGTCGATGGCTGTGGCTTCTAGAGTTTGAACGACCTGCCTTGAAGTGAGATTAGGGTTAACTTCCCAAATTTCAGCGATGGTCTTCGTCATCTCTGCTGCAGATAGAGAAGTTCCAGTGCCATTACCTTTTTCGCTTGAGATCAAGAAGTCCAGACCTTTACCAAAGCTGGAGTAAGCTGCCCGGTTATTGCCCTCAGCCGCGCCTACCACAATCAAGTTGTCGGACAGCTGAGACGCCTGCCCCAAGGCTGACATGGCACTGCCCTCATTGCCTGCTGAAGCCACAACTAAAACGCCATTTTTCTGAGCGTGGGCCAGAGCCGCCTTTTCCGGAGCGGTTAGCTCGTAGCGAGTAGTAGCGCTGCCATCAGGGTTCTTCTGGGCCAAATCAAAGCTCAGGTTAACGACTGCCTTGGTTTGACCTGTGGCTTTGGCCGTATCGACAAACTGGGTCAGGGAATTTGCCCAAGTGCCGCGTCCTACATCATCGGCCAGCAAAATGGTGGCATTCGGGCTGCCGCTTTGAATGGTTTGCAGGATTTTGTGACCATGCTGACCGGGGGCAAAGGCGGTGTCGATAATGCCAACTAACGGCCCCTGGCTTTGCTCTATAGAGCCGACAGTTGTCTCATGTCCATTGCCGAACCGTTGCTGCAATCCCTGAATGCCTTGCCTGAGCCAGCCTGGAGCACGATTCTGCAGGCTTTGGGCCAGTGTGGGCTGGGCAGGGTTTGTCGCGGCGGCAAAGGCATTTTCTAATCGCACCACCCGAGGGTTAGTCAAGGGATTTTCTGTAGGCAGGGCTGATGTTAGGCGATTGTTTCCAACACTCTGATGCTGCTGGGTTTGAAACTGAGGAGCTAAGCCACCAGACTGGGCACTTCGCAGCGATTCTGCAGCAGATGATTGGAGATGGGTATTGGCAGATTGGGCAAAGTTCTTTGGTTGAGACATGATTCAGACTCCTGTTAGAACTAGGTTGTCTAAGGTTTGGCAGTCGTGGAGCGTTAAGACTGGTTACACGTCGTCAGATTCTTGCTGCTGCTGATAGAGCACTGCATACACACCCTTAGCGGCCAGCAGCTCCTCGTGGCGGCCTTGCTCAACCAGCACGCCTTTTTCCAGCACGAGAATTTTGTCTGCTGAGCGCAGCATTGAGTAGCGATGGGTCAAAATCAGTGCTGTGCGGCCTTTGGCGAAACGCTGCAGGTTCCTCAATACCTGCCGTTCGGTGTGGGCATCGAGGGCGCTGGTGGCTTCATCGAGAACCAGGATGGGCGCATCGGAGAGGAACATGCGGGCTAGCGCAACCCGCTGGCGCTGTCCGCCCGATAGCCCTGTGCCGCGTTCGCCGATGGGGGTTTCGTACCCGTTGGGCAGCTCCATGATGAAGTCGTGTGCGATCGCATTTCGTGCCGCCGCGATCACCCGTTCGAGCGAAACCTCAGGTTTGCCAAAGGTAATGTTTTCAAACACGGTGCCGTTGAACAAAAAGTCATCCTGTAAGACCACACCGATCTGCTGGCGTAGGGATGAGAGATTGGCTCCCTTCACATCCATGCCATCGACCAGCACTCGGCCCGATTTGGTCTGATACAGCCGCTGCACGAGCTTAGAGAGGGTGCTCTTACCAGATCCGCTGCGGCCTACTACGCCGACAAACATGCCGGGTTCAATATCAAAAGAAATGCCGCGCAGCACCGGCTCTTCAGCAGTCGGGTATTGGAAGCTTACCTTCTCAAAGGTGATCTGCCCCTGCAGCGGCGGCAGCACCAGCCCGGCCTCGGCGGTTCCCTCAGGAGTTGTATTGAGAATCATGCCGATGCGGCTGACCGAGAGGGCGACTCGCTGAAAGTCTTCCCACAGCTGCGCCAGCCGCAAAATAGGACCAATGGCTTGTCCTGAGAGCATCTGAAACGCGACTAAGCTGCCAATTGTGAACTGCTGATCGATCACCAGCTTGGCCCCAAAAAAGAGAATCAGGATTTCCGATAGATGGGTGAGAAATTGGGCCACGTGACCGTCAACATTGGCCAAGGTATCGGCCCGAAAACTGGTATTGACATAGCGGGCAAACAAGCCCTCCCAACGATCGCGGGTAGGCCGTTGCGCTGTATGCGCCTTGACTGCGTGAATGCCAGTAATTGTCTCTAGTAGAAACGACTGGCTGTCAGCTCGACGATTAAACGACTCGTTCAGCCACTCCCGCAGCAGTGGCGTAGCTCCCACAATTAGCAGGATAAAGAGAGGCACGACAGCTAGACTCACCAGCGTCAGCTTAGGGCTGTAGCCAATCATGACCGCGATGTAGATGAAGGTGAACAGAGCATCGAGCACCACGGTTAGGCTGGTGCCGGTGAGGAATTGCCGAATGTTCTCCAGCTCCTGCACGTTGGCTACTGTATCGCCTGTGCGTTGAGATTCGAAGTAGGCTAACGGCAGCTGTACCAGATGCCGAAACAGCTGGGAAGACAAGCTCAAGTCCAGACGGCGGGCAGTATGGCTAAAGAGAAACATCCGCAGGATGCCTAGTACTGCTTCAAACACGCCGATTCCGAGCAGACCTACCACCATCACCTGCAGGCTAGAGAGGCTGCTTTGGGGAATGGCCTTGTCGATGATCACCTGGGTAAGCAGAGGTGTAGTCAGGCCCAGCAGCTCAATTACTAGAGAGGCTAGCAGCACCTCGCCCAGCAGCTTGCGGTAGCGCCAAACAGCTGGCACAAACCACATCAGATTGAACTTCTCAGCCTTGGGCAACGACTGCACCAGCCACAGATGGCCGTCCCAGGCCGCTTCTACCACCCCTCGCGGCAAACTCTCGCAGGTTTTTCGGAGGTTGGTGGGGTCGGCTACCACTAGCCGGTCTCGCTCCACGGCATAGACCAGCACCCAGTGCTGCTGACGCCAGTGCAGTAGGGCTGGCAGGGGCAACTCTTTCAGCGACTCCCAGGAGGCCAGCACCGCCTGGACATGTAGCCCAATTTTCTCAGCCGCATTGGCTACATCGGCAGGCGCTTCACTGTGTAAATGGGCCTGGACCTGTTTCGGCGAAATGGCAGATCCCAGATGCTCGGTTAGCATCGCCAGGCAGGCCGCCCCGCTATTGAGGTGAAAGAGGTAGGGGTAGCCAGCGACTGGATGGGGTAGCTTGGGGTCGAAGGGCTGGTAGCGCCAGCGTACCGATTCCCAAAACTGCCGCAGTTCGGCGGAGGCCACATCGTACCAATCTAGCGATGGCCAAAACACGACTAGGACATCTTGATTGGCTGCAACAGCATCCCAGTGACCGGCCAGCTCCAGCAAATCGCCAAACCAATCGCCTGGCTTTAGCAGCACCTTTTTGCCCGGCTCTAGAAGGGACTTGCCTTTCTGCGGCACCAGTCGCACCTTGCCCCGCAGGATGAGAAACTGCATGCCGGGGTTGCGCGTGGACCACAGTACTTCGCCCGTTTTGTGGTGGCCGAACTGGGCTGTCTGCTTAAAATAAACCTGCTGAGAGCTGCTGAGCTCAGCCAAGGGCAGTTCATCCCATGGCAGGTTCTGGGTATGAACTTCTAGAGATACCACCATTGCGTCACCTCCAGCTTGACGGTCATGGCATCGGTGCGCTCTTTCAACCATTGCTGAAACAGTTCGCTTTGAAGCTGGATCTCAGTTTCGCCTTCCAGGGCAGCCGGCAAAACGGCTTCCAACCGGAACAGGCACCAGCTATCCTCGATTGGCAACGGCCCCACGACCTCACCCGGATACACGGCGTCTAGCTCGGTTCTCAGGTCTTCTGAAAGGCTCTCTCGGGCGACAGGGGGAATCTTGCCGCCGCTGTAACGGTTGTCTGCTAAGGAGTATTGCTGGGCTATCTGCTCAAAGGCAACGTTTTCCTGGGTGATTTGCTCGTGCAGTTCTTTGGCCAGATGTTCCTCCTGCACCACAATGCAGGAGAGCTCAACCTGATCAAGTTGCTGTTTGCGTTTGATGAAATATTCCTGCAGCTGGGGTTGGCAAATATGGTGCAGTAGTTGTTCCAGGGTCAACTGCTCTAGCAAGGTATCAGCCAGCGTTGCGTCATCAAGGGCGTTTTGCTGCAGCCAAGCGTCGAAGACCTCATCATCGTTAAGATTGCGGCTTTGGCGAAATTCCTGCAGAAGCTGTTCAGCGGCCTCATCTGGGGGAGCAAGTTCTGGGTGAGACTGGATCTCTTTTGCGATCGCATGTTGGCCCAAAATTTCCTCGATAAAGGTCTCAAGCTGGCCAGCGTTTTGAAGATACTCACATACCTGTTCTGGGCTAATTGCTTCATCATCGATGAACATGAATGGGGGCTTAGACACAAGGCTGCTCCTATAGTCGATATTGGCTCCAGGCAAAACGGGTTGATTTGTCGTTTGGAGCGTCAGCGTGATTTGTAGTTGAAGAATTTTGCCGGTGGTGAAAGGAAAGGCTCAACGAGTCGCTAGCAACCGATTTCAGAAGTAGAAACGCAGTAATCTCAAAATGGCTCCAAGCCTACTGAGGCTTCTAACCGCTACTCACACCAGAAAAACGCTAAATATGCATCTCTTTACATAGCTTTACAATGGCGGTTCGTCCAGTCATTCCTATTGCTGGCGGGCTCGAACTTATACAGCGATCTGGTTATTAGGAATCTGGGCACCAAAATAGGTAAGCCACCATCAACAAGCAGCTTGTAGTACACAAGGCAATACAGTTAAGCAGCGACTTGAATAAGTGCTAAGGGATCAGCAGTAGTTAATAGTGAGAAGCAGCTTAAAGTCATTTAGGCCTCTCTTTCGCAGGGCAATCCCAGTCGCAGGGGAGGCTACCCTCGATTTCACCGTGCGGCTTCAGGGGATGGCAGCGAGGGAAACAGCCGCTTGCGGAATCTCGCCAAAAAAAGTGGAGTAACCAAACCCACTAAAATGGGCCTCACGTCACCGCTGATGAAACGAATGTCAGCATCGGCGATGGTGAGCAACTGTGGGGAGAGGGCTGAGGCTACAAAAGGTTCAGGGTTTCAAAGCAGCGACGAGTCAGATCCAGCCTGGCTGCGCCGTCAGCGTCATCGCGAATGTCGATATTGGTGGCAAACAGATAAACGTCTTCCCCCCGTTCTAGATAGCCGACATACCACCCAATTTGGGTTTGATCAGGCTCCCCATAGCCCGCCCAGCCTGTCTTAGCGCGCAGGGTGTAGGCGGGGGTGCGCTCTACGATCATGACGTCTTTTACCGTGGCCATAGTCTCTTCGGAAAAGGGGAGTTCGTCGTTATATAGGCGTTGTAAAAACTCAATCTGCTGCTGGGGCGTAATTCGCAGATCGCCCTCTAGCCAGAAGCTGTCGATCTCATCGGGGCTGCCGATGGTTTGGTTGCCATAGCCCGCCTGACTAACCCACTGCTGCATGCGCTCGTGGCCAATGCGCCGAGCCAGTACCTGATAGAACCAGACCGCAGATAGGTTAAACGCCCTCCGCAGGTTTAGGTCCTGATTCCAGGCGGGGATTGTACGCGCTGTTCCATCCCAGGTCAGAACCGCAACATCATTTGCAATCACTCCGGTTTCGAGGGCAATGAGCGCATTGAGGATTTTGAAAGTAGAGGCGGGAAGAAAGAGTTGGAGATTGCGATCGCGGTTGTGCTGGTAGGTCACATCTTGGTTTACATCATGGATGATAATTGCTCCCTCGACCCCTAACGCTTGAAAATGCTGAGCAAATTGAGCCTCTACAGACTCTGTTTGCTGGGCAACTTGGGGGGCAGTCGGTTCCATGATGGGCCGGGCAACAGCAGGCAGTACAGGCAGAATCACCAAGCCGCTAACCGCTAACCCGCAAAACCATTGATAGGCACAATCCACAGCATCAATCTCCTGAGAGGGTAAATTTCGTGGCGTTGCTGATTCTGGGGATGAGACAACGCTTAGAAGGCTTAAGCCCTCGTTCGGGGGTGAGTAAAATCATCTCACGATTCAGCAACGCCTAGCTGAGTAAGGATGGGCAGTGCCCTACGACTAGAGTGCGATGGTAAATAATGCTGCTGCTGCTAGGGCTGCCGCTGTGCGAACGTGGTTCCACAGCGTCCAATTGCTTAGGTATCTGGCCCAAAGGGTTGTACCCTCAATGCTGTTTGGGTTAACGGCTGCTAGAGCGTCATTGAGCGGTACGTTAAAGACGATAGTGACGAGAATTGTGCCGAGCAGGTAGAGCAGGCTGCCAAGTAACAAATACATCGTGCTGGGTTGGCTTCCCCTGATCAAAGAGACAGCGACCAACACTAGGCAGGCTGCTGCTGTGCCAAACAGCGCGCCCATAAACCAGGGATTGATCACTGTAATATTGATTGACTGCATGGCGGCAATGCCCTGAGCAGGGGGCTGTTGGCTTAGGGCCTTCATCACAAAGGTGGAAAAGGCGAAAAAGGCCCCAGCAACCAGCCCGCAGCCCAAGGCGGTGCCTAGTTTGAGACAGAAAAACAGGTCGTTATAGAGTGTCATTTGGGTCGCAGTATAGCGTTCAACGGCGCTGAGAATGGCTCTCCAATCGTTCTGGAGGACGTGTCAGCGCCCGGATGCTGAGTGCAGCCCCCTTACGCGGCGACCAGTTGAGCCACCTGGGCACGGGCCGCCGCTATGGACGCGGCCAAACTAGCGCTGCTGTGCTCATCGTTTTCCACATGAATGAAGGTGATATCGGTAATGCCAATAAACCCAAAGGCTACTCTCAGGTACGGATCTTGATGATTCATGTGGCCGTAACGCTCGCCGGGTTCAAAACCTGAGCCGCCCCGCGCCGTGATCACGAACATTTTCTTATCTTGCAGCAGGGGTTTGTAGGGGTTTTCCGCATCCTCTGGATCAAGAGCAAAGGTGCGACCGATGCGCACAATTTGGTCAATGTACGCCTTAAAGGTGCTGGGTACGCTGAAGTTATACATAGGTACCCCAACGACTAAAACATCTGCAGACAGGAGTTCATCCACCAGACAATCGCTTATACGAATCGCCTCCCACAGCTCTAGAGAGCGCTCCTCGGGTGGGGTGTAAGCAGCAATAATCCAGGGCTCATCTACATGGGGGACAGGCTGGTGACCCACATCGCGGTAGGTGACGGTGTCGGTGGGGTGGGTTTGCTTCCAGGCTTCAACAAATTCTCGGGTCATGCGGCGAGAGTGCGATCGCTCGCCACGCGGACTAGAATCAATGTGCAGCAGGTGTGCCATACAGCCTCCAAGCGAGTACGTGTTTAGCTTAGAAACCCTCACTCACTGGTCGCTATTTGATTCTTGGGATGCTGTCAAAATCTTGCGGCGAATTTACACTCACTCGGGCCTAGCTGGTTGCTCCATGCTGCCAGATAGACTTTAATTAGCTGGGCAGCTCGCGCTAGCCTAATTTCAACCGGCCTCCACTGTGGAGAAGCTAGATATGGATGTAGCCAAATCCAGACCCACCGAGACTTCTACGAACTGTTTGGTGGTTGATCAGATTGAATCGAACTGCCTGCCTTTGGTTTCGAGTCAGGACTTAGGATGGGAGCACATCCGAGTTGGGCAATTTCAGCATCCTCCAGGGGAAGGCAGCACTTACTCAGACAGTGAGCATACGGTTTGTATGTCGTTGTCTGCTCGTCCAGTGCGATTTGTGCAGATTAAGGGCGGCAAAACCCTTAGCAGCCTTAACCTCAAGGGCGACATTGCCATCACTCCGGCGCAGATGCCGTTTTTTGCCCGTTGGCATGACAATGACCACTATATGGAGATGCGCTTAGCAGCAGATTTTATGGCCGCCGTTGCCAGAGAATCCCTCGACCTCGACCCCGATCGCCTAGAGCTCATGCCTGAGTTTCGTCTACAAGATGCGCGCCTAGAAGCGATCGCATTGATGCTGCTGGACGAACTTAACCAGACCAACCCAGGTGGTAGGCTCTATGTAGAGTCGTTGACTAACCTGCTAGCAGTGCATTTGCTACGGCAATACGCTGTGACTAGACCACGATGGGCAAAGACCGACTCAGAGGGGACATCGCCCAGCTATCCCGGAGGGTTGCCCCAACGACAGCTTCTGCCCGTGTTGGACTATATCCACAATGCCCTAGACGCAGACCTTAAGCTGTCCGATTTGGCTACGCTGGTGGGGCTTAGCCCGTTTCATTTCAGCCATCAGTTCAAACAGACGATGGGAGTTGCGCCCTACCAATACGTGCTGCAGCAGCGGGTCGAGCGGGCCAAGCAGTTGTTGAAACAAAATAACCACTCGATTGTGGAAATCGCCCTGATGTGTGGGTTTAACAGCCATAGCCACCTGAGCAAACAGTTTCGCCAGGTCACTGGCACTACCCCCAGCGCCTATCGAGCGACCGTGTCATGACGATGTTTTAGATCAGTAGAAAACAGCGGAGAAGCCCAAGCCTCAAGGGCGCTCCTACTCTTTTAGCCAGAAAATGACAGTGCACCTGTACTATATTAGACTGGGCTAGGGATGACGGACTTTGGGGCTGAGAGCATCAAATATGAACGAGCCGAGTCAGATGCAGAAACAGGTGGATGCCGTCTATCGCTCTGAGTCGCGTCGTGTTTTTGCCACGCTGATCCGCTTACTGGGTGACTTTGACCTGGCTGAAGAAGCTCTGCATGAGGCCTTTGCCGTGGCCCTAAAGCAATGGCCTCGAGATGGCATGCCCACCAACCCACGAGCGTGGCTGGTTTCGGTGGGCCGCTTCAGAGCTATTGACGCGATCCGGCGACGCACTCGTTTTGACGCATCGTTAGCCAAGCTCGCTCAGCAGCTTGATACCTCTGATGACGAGGCCAAGGAAGATGAAGATGTCGAGGACGATCGCCTGCGGCTGATCTTCACCTGCTGCCACCCGGCTCTGCCGCAGGAGGCTCAGGTGGCGCTGACTCTGCGAGAGGTCTGTGGCTTGACGACAGAAGCTATTGCCAGCGCCTTTTTGATTCCATCCCCGACTCTGGCGCAGCGGATTGTCCGGGCTAAGGCCAAAATCCGCGCTGCGGGCATTCCCTATCAGGTGCCGTCAATCGTCGATTTACCAGGCCGGTTGGATGCCGTACTCCAGGTGATCTATCTGGTGTTTAACGAGGGGTATGCGGCCTCCTCTGGTGCATCGCTGACCCGGGCCGATATCTCAGGCGAAGCCATCCGGCTGGGGCGTTTAGTGATGGAGCTGCTACCGGAACCTGAGGTGGCTGGCTTACTAGCCCTAATGCTGCTGCAGGAGTCGCGGCGCACGGCACGCACGGCCTCGACAGGCGATCTGATCCTCTTAGCAGACCAGGATCGTGCGCTCTGGAACCAGGCCCAGATTGCTGAAGGGCAGGCGCTAGTGCAGCAAGCCCTATCGTCGCAACGGTTTGGCCCTTATACGCTGCAGGCTGCGATCGCAGCCGTCCATGCCGAGGCCCCCACCCCAGATGCAACAGACTGGGACCAGATTGTGGCTTTGTACAGCTTGCTCGCACAAGTAGAACCTTCCCCCGTTGTGCAGCTGAACCGAGCGGTGGCCGTAGCCATGCGCGATGGCCCTCAGGCGGGTCTGCAGCTACTAGACAACATTTTGGCCCAGGGGGAGTTAGCTCAATACCACCTGGCTCATGCAGCGCGGGCCGATCTGTGTCGGCAGTTGGGGAAAACTGCTGAGGCCAGAGAAGCTTACCAGCAGGCGCTAGCCCTGGTGAAGCAAGAACCTGAGCGACGGTTCCTAGAAAGCCGCCTGCGCGAACTGGGCTAAAAGATTTAGAAAAAATTTTGCGCCGCTGTCGATCTGTTGTCGATCTGGGGCTGGGCCGAACGACTACTCAACAAAGGTGACCATTTCAGACCCACTTTTGGAGGTAACGATGAAATTTATTTGCCTAGGCTACTTCGACGAAACTCAATGGGACAGGCTTTCTGAAGCGGAACAGGCGGCCCTGATGGCAGACTGTTTTGCTTACGATGATGAGCTGCGGCGGGGCGGACACTTTATCGGTGGGGAAGCGCTGCAAAGCATTCAAAATGCGGCGACCCTGCGCTACCAAAACGGCAAAGTTACCATCACCGATGGCCCCTTTACCGAAACCAAGGAGCAGATCGGCGGCATCTTGATGCTTGAGGCTAGAGATCTAAACCATGCCATCCAGCTAATGTCGCATCATCCGGGAGTCCGCAACGGCCCCTTCGAGATTCGTGCGGCGGATGAGGAGATTAACGCACAGGTCGCAAATCATGGCAAAAGCCTCCAACGCGACCCGTGCTAAAGCCCGCTGCCTGAGGATAAACGATGAGATCTTAAGGAGCAATCACTATGAAAAGCAGCACCTTTGCACACCCAGCAGTAGTATCGCGAGACACGTGGCTGACTGAGCGAAAAGCGCTTCTAGCTGACGAAAAAGAACTGACCAAACACCGCGACCGGGTCAACGCCAAGCGGCGTCGGCTACCCATGGTCAAGCTGGACAAAACGTACAGTTTCGAGGGTCCTGAAGGGCAGACCAGTCTGCTTGATCTGTTTGAGGGTCGTCGTCAGCTGATTGTCTACCATTTTATGTTTGACCCTGCTTGGGACGAAGGCTGTTCGGGCTGTACCGGTCTGGTTAACGCCTTTGGAGACTTGAGCTTGCTAAACGCCCGCGATACAACTCTCGTGCTGATTTCCCGCGCCCCGCTGGCCAAGCTCAATCAGTACAAGGCCCAACATCAATGGACTTTGCCTTGGGTCTCGTCCTTTGGTAGCGACTTTAACTACGATTTCCACGTCTCTTTAGATGAAGCTGTGGCTCCAGTGCAGTATAACTACCGCAATCAGGAAGAGCTGGGGAACAAGCAAGAGCGGCATTTCACGAAAGGCGAAAGCCATGGCATGAGTGTGTTCTTTCGCCTGGACAACGACATCTTTCACACCTATTCGACCTATGCCCGAGGCTGTGAAGGCTTGACCGACTCATACAGCCTGCTCGATTTGACTCCCTATGGTCGGCAGGAAGACTTTGAGGAGTCGCCCTCTGGCTGGCCGCAGCAACCAACCTACGGATAGCTGCTTCGGCAGGCAAGTTAGAGCACTGTTAGAGACAGTTCGCCCAACAATGCTTGGCCTGCTTGTCCTACCCTTTCAACCTTTTTGGAGAGAAATCATGGATATTAAGCCGCAAGCTGAGCATCAATGGCTAGACAAGCTCATCGGTCAATGGATCAGCGAAACCGAATGCAGCATGGGGCCGGATCAACCCCCCTCGAAAACTCACGGGACTGAGGTAGTGCATACCCTGGGTGGGCTTTGGATTGTGGCAGAAGGTGAAGGCGAGATGCCCGATGGTGAGGTTGGCAAGACCCTGATGACTTTGGGCTACGACCCCCAGACCAAGCGCTATGTTGGCACCTTTGTTGCCTCAATGATGACCCATCTCTGGCGCTATAGCGGCTCTTTGGATCAGGCCGAAAAGACGTTAACGCTAGAGACTGAAGGGCCTAATTTTAGTCAAAGCGCAATGGCCCAATACAAGGACATCATTGAGTTTGTCAGTGACGACCACCGAATTATGACATCACAAATTTTGACCGATGACGGCCACTGGCATCAGTTTATGACCGCTCATTATCGGCGGCAGCAGTAGTCTTCTCTACGCAGTTAACTTTGGGAGCTAAACCATGAAATACATATTGCTAATCTACAGCGATGAAAACGCTTGGGCTGACGGTGAGATAGAGCGCTGCTATGGGGAGTCGGTAAAACTAACCCAAGACCTGCACGCCAACGGCCAATACCTGGGGGCTTCGCCTCTACATCCCGTGGCAACGGCAACTAGCGTGCGGGTTCGAGACGGCAAACGCTTGGTAACCGATGGCCCCTTTGCCGAAACGCGGGAACAGTTGGGCGGCTATTTTTTGATTGAGGCACAGGATTTAGATGATGCGATCGCAATTGCCGGACGCATCCCCTCTGTACACAAAGGCACCATCGAGATTCGACCCATCGTGGAGCTGACCGGCCTGCCACCGGGTCAGTAGAGGTCAGCTCCGCCCCTCAGTCAGAACTTTTCAATTTTCTCAAAAAAAGATCGGTCCTACCTGTCGATCTCCCACGCCTCAATTCGACTAATTGATAAAGCCGGGAGCCGCTAGGTTCAATCAGCTCCCTAACCCTATCAACATTGGAGAGCGTCCCATGACCAGCCCAACCACAGCCACCATCACTCGTGATGAAGCTCAAATTCGACAGCTTATCACCGAGCAGGCCAGCGCCATTTGCGCCAAAAACTTAGATCAAATCATGGCCCCCTATAGCCCAGATGTCGTTCTCTTTGACGTTAAGCCGCCGCTCCAACTCAAAGGGGTAACCGCCCTCCGCCAGATGTGGGAAACCTGTTTGCCCTGCATGCCCAACGCCTCCGGCACTGAAACTCAAGACCTCAGTATCACCATCAGCGGCGATCTGGCTCTGGCCCACTGGATTTCTCACTTCACCGGCATTGATGCAGATCATCCAGCGGCCCAGATGCGGTTTCGCATCACCGTTGGCTACCAAAAGCACGAGGGCCATTGGCAGATCGTGCATGAGCATTGCTCTGTCCCTTTGATGGCCGCAGCTTGAGGCTCACTCACCTTGCCCCAGTTTGGGCGGTGTAGTGCCCAAACTGGCAATCTTCTGACCTAGAAACGGTCAATTATTTAACCCTTCCTCAAATTTTTCTCGAATTACTCAGGAGACCCACGATGGCTCGCAAAATCTTTATCAACCTACCCGTCAAAGACCTCAATCAGTCAATTGAATTCTTTACCAAGCTTGGCTTCAGCTTCAATCCCCAATTTACCGATGAAACCGCTACCTGCATGATTGTCAGCGAAGATATCTTCGTTATGCTATTGACCTACGACAAGTTCAAAACCTTTACCCCCAAAGCCATCTGCGACACCACCCAAAGTACTGAAGTGCTGGTGTGCCTGTCTTGCGACAGCCGCGACGAGGTCGATACTATGGTACGCCAAGCAGTCGATGCTGGCGGCAAGACCTACAGCGATCCGCAAGACCACGGATTTATGTATGGCCACGGCTTTCAAGATTTAGATGGCCACAATTGGGAACTGATGTATATGGAACCTAGCGCAGTGGGCTAGTAGTAATATCAAATACGAAAGCCAGAGGGTCCAGGGCCTTGCCCATAACCTTTCACCTTGGACCTTTCACCCTCCACCCCACCTATCACTCCCTTGTACCGCGATCGCAATATCCTCAGCCCTTGCGATCGCACAGATTAATCCCCCATTCTTTAGCCTAGGAGAGCGTTATGAAACTGTATTCCTATCTGAGTTTTAACGGCAATTGTGATGCTGCATTTAAATTTTACGAACAGGTATTGGGCGGCAAAAGTGGAGACAGGATGACCTATGGGGCATCGCCTATGGCGGACCAAGTCCCTGAGGGGTGGCACGACAAAATCATGCATGCTCAGCTAACTATAGGGGAGCAAGAAATAATGGGGGCTGACAGTACACTAGAGTACTACGAAGAACCCAAAGGCACCTCTGTGTTGATCAACATTGAGGATGCTGGAGAGGCAGAGCGTATCTTTGAGGCCCTAGCCGAAAACGGCACCGTTAAGATGCCGATTCAGGAAACCTTTTGGGCAGCCCGGTTTGGTATGCTAGTCGATCAGTTCGGCACCCCGTGGATGATTAACTGCGATCGCGCTGGCTAACTTCTGTGCGATCGCATCAGGGTATTGAGGGCAACTCCACACAGTGCCCTCAATACCCTTGTCTATAAGTGACTGCAAAAAAACGCCGACATAATTAGACAGCTTGGGACGGGTGGCGCAATAGTGCCGCAGCAGGTGAATTACTAATGCCGTAGTCAGGCTATCTACCAGCAGTTGCCCCCCCAGTCCGCCAGTTTCTACCTCTGCTTTCAGCGTAGAGATGATGGTCTGAATTAGGGGGTCTTGCGCTGTCATAGAGCGGGGAATAAGCTCAATGCGGTCGGGGTTCACCCAATCTTGCCCCACCTGCTTGAGCAACTCAGGTTCTAACGCCAGCACCATAAATTGAGCTGCACTATTCCAGCTGCAGCGGTGAGAGACCCCTGCCGCAATTATGGCAAGATCGCCAGCCTGTCTTCGTTCTAGGCCCCGTTTACTGTCTAGCCAGCGATCGCCAGTGGCGCAGAGGCCAGATGAATCAGGAAGGCCAATTGCGATCGCATGTAGACAATGCTGGTGCTCCGCCGTAGAAAACTTGGGCTGCTGATACAGCTCCAAATGAATGTTGCGCCAACCTGTGCTGGAAAAAACCGCTGGTTTAGGCAGCAGCAATCAAGCCGCATCAGCCTCGCGGTGATCAATCACAGAAATAGAATCTAGCGAAGGCATCCTTAAACCTGCAGTAAAGACTTCCTAAAGCGAACCTTGAGTTGAGTAAAGTCCTGCTTAGTCCGCTCGGAAAAGTGGCAGAATTTTATGAGCGTCTCAGGGGATAGCGGATGCCCCAAGGCATTCCAAAGCACATTCGTCTATTACGTAAGGAGAAAAATGATGGGCGCAGCAATCATCGAGTACCTCAAGCAAAATATCAAGTGCCCAGTTACCAAGGGACTGCTAGCTCATGGCCAGCCAATGCTATTGGAGAACAAGCTATTCATTTGCACAGAGCGTGATTGGGCCTGCCTGATTCAGGAAGATTCGGAGCTGCATCAAGCCGCCCAAGGGATCGGCATTCAAGTAATCGCCTTCGGGGCAAGAACTTAAATTTGCATCTCGATCCTGGCATAGGATTACCCAAAATTGGGAAGCGGTGTAAAAAATCACGGATGCCTTAGCGTAGCCGCAGATCACGATAGCAGTGAGCTGGGTTAAGCCGTTACCTCCATAGCGACCCGCTTATCTGCCAGAGATTCTGCGGCTAAGCGAATCAGCAGGTTGCCATTGGCTTCCACAGTGGTGTGGCTGTGGGGTGGCAGCAAAATGGTGGAGTCCTTTTGGAAAATCACTGCGGGGCCTTCGATTGCGCCCCCGCTGGGCAGGAGATCACGCTCAAAAAAACTGGTGGAATACTTCTCAAGCTGACCATTCACCCGGAAGTAAGTAACGGCAGTTTTCAACCAGGCATCCTTCACATCGCCCTCTGTAGGGACGGGTAGACCTGCCAGTTTAGGCATAGGGCCAGTGCCCGTTACCCGCAGCGTCACCAGCTCCACCGGATTTTCGGGAAAGGCATGGCCATATTCAGCAGTGTGCAGGTCATGAAACTGTTGCCACACACTTTGCAATGCCGCTTCATCTAGGTCGCCATTGGGCACTAGCGCCCGCAGTTCATAGCCCTGACCTACATAGCGACAGTCGGCAAACCGTTGCAGAGACATTTGATCTTCGCTAAAGCCGTCTGCCCGCAGTTGGTCTTTTACCTGATCTTCTAGGGCTTGCAGGTCAGCGTTGAGCTTGCCTAGGTTCGGGTGGGTGCTGAGGGTAAATTCGTTTTGAATCAAGTCGTGCTTCAGGTCAGTGGTGAGCAGGCCGATAGCCGAGGTGATGCCGGGGTAGCGGGGCACAATCACTTCGGGAATGCCCAGAGACCGGGCTACTTCGGCAGCATGAAGGGGGCCTGCACCCCCCTGGGCTACCAACGCAAACTGGCGCGGATCTTGCCCCTTTTGAATAGTGCGGGAGCGGATGGCGTTCGCCATATTGTTGTTGACGATGGTAATAATGCCCGCTGCGGTTTCGTAGAGGTCTAGCCCCACCCGATCTGCTAGGGCCTGCACAGCCGCGAAGGCCTTGTCGGGGTAGATAGCCATTTCGCCTCCCAAAAAGTGCTCTGGATCGAGACGATTTAGCACCACGTTGGCGTCAGTAACGGTCACTTCTGTGCCGCCTTTGTCGTAGCAGACTGGACCCGGTTCGGCCCCAGCGCTGCGAGGCCCGACGCGGAACGCGCCCCCGTCATCTACGTAGGCGATGCTGCCGCCGCCAGCCCCAATGGTGTGAACGTCGATCATAGGCACCATGACGGGGTATCCGGCAATCCAGGTGTCGCGGGCGGTGGCTTCGGCAAAGCCGCGCTCGGTGACGATACCGATGTCGGTGCTGGTGCCCCCCATGTCAAAGGTGATCAGACGCGATCGCAACGATCGTTCCCCCGCAGCCGCACCGCCCAAAACCCCGGCAGCCAGTCCTGACAGCAGCAGAGTCACGGGCTGCTCTCCTGCTACCTCTGCCGTAGCCACTCCGCCGTTGGAGCGCATGATATGGAGCTCTCCTCGCACCGACTGTTCCTTTAAGCTACGGCTGAGGTTTTGAAGGTAGCGCTTGACCTTGGGGCCAACGAAGGCATTGATGCAGGTGGTGGTGAAGCGCTCAAACTCCCGGAATTGGGGGAAGATGCTGGCACTGGTGGTGATAAAAGCTTCGGGGAAAAGCTCCTGAGCGAGTTCCGCCACGCGATCTTCGTGGCGCGAGTCGAAATAGGAGTTGAGGAAGCAGATGGCGATGGACTCTACCCCAGCCTGCTTCAGCTCCAAAATAGCGGTGCGGGCAGCGTCTTCATCCAGGGGAGTGAGCACCTGACCTTTGGGATCGAGCCGCTCGGGAACGACTTTGCGATCGCGCCGTTTCACCAGCGGCCTTGCCTGCCAGGGAATGTCCTGCATGATCGAGTAGTGCTGGGGCCGTTGGTGCCGCCCGATGTGGACAATGTCTCGATAGCCCTCGGTGGTGATCATGCCGGTGTGCGCCCCATCGTGGGTCAGCAGAGTATTGGTGGCGATGGTGGTGCCATGCAGCACATGCTCAATGTCGCCGTAGTCGGCCTGGGCCATTTGGCATAGGGTTTGGATGCCCTGGATCATGCCGATAGAGGGGTCGTGAACTGTGGTCGGCACCTTGTGAATCCAGGTCTGCTGCTGGGCTACATCCGCCAAAATCAGGTCGGTGAAGGTGCCGCCAATATCCACGCCGATCAGTTTCATGATCTACCCCTTGCATTGAAGTGCCGCGTCCATCTTAGGTAAGTCGGGTTTCTGCGAAATGTTCAAGCTGCACCGTTTTGCCGGTAAGACCATCTGTAACCGTGGAAACAGTGGTCTATCTCGTTTGCGGTCAAGATGGCGTAGAGAAATTTGAGGCACCGACTATGGCTACTGCGACTGCCCTGCAGGTAAATTGCGATCGCATGCTGCACCGCCTCGATCAGCTGGCTCAAATTGGCTCTATTCCGGGGGGCGGTGTCTGTCGTCTGGCCCTAACCGACGAAGACAAAGCAGGCCGCGATCAGGTAGTGGCGTGGATGAAAGCCCTCGGCCTTACCATCACCGTTGACCAGCTTGGCAATGTGGTGGGTACGCGTCCAGGGCTAGAAGCAGGGCCCCCTGTGATGACCGGATCGCACATCGACACAGTGGCAACAGGGGGACGTTACGACGGCAACCTGGGCGTTTTGGCAGGGCTGGAGGTGATCGAAACCCTTAATGAACGCCAGATTCAGACCCGCTATCCGCTGGCAGTAGCCTTTTTCACAAATGAAGAAGGAGCCCGGTTTCACCCCGATATGATGGGCAGTTGGGTGTTTAGCGGGGGCTTTCCGGTAGAGGCGGCCCTGGCAGAAGTGGGGACAGATGGCACTACGGTAGCCAAAGAGCTGGAGCGCATCGGCTATGCCGGGACAGTGCCCTGCGGTAGCCAGCCGGTAAAAGCGTTTGTAGAACTGCACGTGGAGCAAGGCCCAGTTCTGGATCAAGAGAGAATTCAAATCGGCGCAGTCACCGGGGTGCAGGGCATGATCTGGCAGGAGTTTACGGTGAAAGGCGTCTCCAACCATGCCGGTACGACCCCCATGCACCTGCGTCACGATGCTGGGTATGGAGCCAGTGCGATCGCAGTTGCCGCCCGCCAACTGGCCCTAGAGATGGGCGGCAACCAGGTGGCGACCGTCGGCTCGATTCAGACCAAGCCGGGGCTAGTGAATGTCATTGCCAAAGAAGCTCGCCTCACGGTAGATCTGCGAAATACGGACTCTGCTCTGCTCCATCAGGCCGAAGCCCAACTGAACAACAAAATTCAGGAAATCGCGACGGCAGAAGGTCTGGAAATTACCAGCCGATCCTTAGCTCGCTTTGAGCCTGTTGCCTTTGACCCCGCAATGATTGATCTGGTGGCTCAAACCGCCGCAGGGCTAGGGCTATCGGTCAAGCACATGCCCAGTGGGGCCGGGCACGATGCCGGCATGATTGCTGCGATCGCACCCACCGCCATGATCTTTGTGCCCAGTGTTGACGGCATCAGCCACAACGTCAAGGAATACACCGCTCCTCAAGATTTAGAGAACGGGGCAAACATACTCCTGCAAGTGCTGCTTAAATTGGCGCTGTAACCATCACCGACGAATCGCGATTGCCCCCAGAAGCTCCTAGGATCTGGGGGCTATTGGAAAGTGCGATCGCTATTTCCCCATCGTCTTGCGGAGCGCAAGCGTTGCTTGTTCATCAACACTCATATTCGCCGGATCGATCACTACCCCATAGTCTCGCTTGGCCGACTCAATGCCGACAAAGCCATCCAGCACATCCTCCAGCACTTGAGCCGGATTGCGCTCTAGGGGGTCACCGTAGCCGCCACCACAAGGGCTAATGGTGCGCAGGGTATCTCCCGGTTTGGTTTTGCGACAGGGAAACTTAGATGGCAAATCCTGCACGGTTCCCACATAGGGGTTGAGAATTTGCACCCCACCAGGGGTACCGTCCTTGCCACTGAAGATGCCCCAGGGAGCGTACTTGTTGCCTTCCCCTTCCAGAGACATCTGCCCTGGTGAGAGAAACTGAATATCGCGGATAGAGCCTAAGCCACCCCGATGCTTCCCAGCTCCACTGGCGTCCTCAATCAGTTCGTAGCGAGTCACGCGCAGAGGCAAGTGGGCCTCAATGTCTTCGATGGGATTGTTCCGGGTGTTGGCGTAGAGGGTATCTACGCCGTCCATGCCGTCCTTACCGTAGCGCCCGCCATAGCTGCCCTCGGTGATATCCATATAAACCCAGTAGTCTTCTCCTAAAGTACCACTGTAGGAGGTGACCTTAATATTGCCGATACCGCCACTGACGTTTTGCGGTGCGACTTGGGCCAGAGCCTTCATCAGGGTATCCGCCACAACGTTGCCGGGGCAGCAGCGAGCAATCACCGGAGCGGGATAAATGGGGTTTGCTAGACAGCCCTTGGGCGCAGAGATCCGGACAGGGCGGGTAAGGCCAGAGTTTTGCGGCACATACTCCATCAAAGCCGTATCCAGCAGCACCGATCGCAAGGTCACAAAAATCGCAATGTCCACCGTGCCGATGAAGGGCATATTGATGGGGCGATCGTCTATCTGAGACGCGGTGCCCGCCAGGTCAATGGTCATGTTGCTGCCATCAATGGTGACAGTGACAGCAATCTTCAGGTCTTTCTTACCAGGGTCAGGATCGTCTAAAAAGCCGTCCATGAAGCCCTCCGCCGAGTATTGACCGTCGGGCAAACGCTCAATGGCCTGACGCATCATGCGCTCGGAGTAGTTCATCAGCTCCTCACTGGCCGCCAGCACCGTATCTAGGCCATACTGCTCCACGAGTTCTAGGAAGCGCTGTTCTCCCACTCGGCAAGCTGCTACCTGAGCCTCAATGTCGCCTACCACCACCTGAGCGCTGCGAATGTTTTGCCGCAACATGCGCCACACCTGGCGATTCTTGATGCCCTTTTCGTACAGCTTGACCGCTTTGAATTGCAGTCCTTCGGCAAAGGCATCGACCGCATCTACAATGCCGCAGCTACCGGGGGAAGACGAGCCAATGTCCAGGTGGTGAGCCGTGGTGAAGGAATAGCCAATCAGCTCTTCGCCCCTAAAGATAGGGATGCCGATACCGATATCTGGCCCGTGAGATGCGCCGTAGTAGGGGTGGTTATGAAGGATCACATCGCCGGGGTAAAACTCTTCCCCATCTTCTTCCATCGCTTTGAGCACACCGCGCATATAGCCCGGAATCGGCCCCAATTGTAGGGGGGTGCTGTAGGCACATTCCGCCAACTGCTGGCAATCTGCATCCAAAATCGCTGCCCCAAAGTCTTCTGATTCGCGGATGATGCTGGAGTAGGACATGCGAGCCAGTTTGTGGCCCATTTCCAGGGCAACACCATTGAGGGCACCCGCGACGACCTGAGCGGTCACGGGATCGATTGTAGGCAGTTGACGAGGCTTGGGGAGAGAAATCGTCATAGCAGGTTCGGTAAGGGAACGTTCTTCTCTTATACGGGGAGGCGCTTCCCAGAGTCGTAACTTGCACTACGGAACACCGCAAAGCTCAATTTCGAGGAAAAAGTGCTGCGGATAGGGGGTAGTGGAGTGGATGGGTGGATGAGTAGTGATTATTTAGTGAATTGGTATTAGGCAGTTGTCTGAGTCGTTCGGTGTAGTTTTTCTTGTAGTGCGCTCGCATTTCTTTCAGCCAACCAAAAAATAGGAAGCTCAGAAATTTGTCAACATTCTACGGGGAAAAATTTAGAGTCAACCAGGGTCATCTATATCCGAAAAAAGAATTGACTACGCCCTGAAAATTGGCTGTATTTGCCTAAAAAATTTGAGTATAAAGTCAAACCTGGGCATTAAAATTGGGGATAAATCTTGTAGTTTGGAGGATTTGTAGGGGAATCAAGGGTTTTATCTCTATCTAGACCACCTTAACGATTTATTGAATCACTGAGGACAAGAGAAGCCATTGTTGATACTTCTATATAAGTAATTACCTCAGTCCATTCAACTGAAGGACACATAACATGGGACAGTTAACAGGCGAGCTAAAGGGAACTCCTTTCATCGACACATTTATAGGAGCGGTGGATATTACCGGTCCAGCAAATGATGTGTTTGGTGCAGCAATTGTGAATGCAGTTGTCAACGCCTTTGGGGGCAATGACATTATTGAGGGCAATGCCACAGTTACAGCCACGGAAATAGGCGGAGCCCCAGAAGCGGTTGGTGTGTTATCTTCTCTAATCGATGCAGGGGAAGGTAACGATACCTTCCAAGCTAGAGCTACTGGTTCTACAGCTTACGGCGTAAAATGGTCAACAATTTTAGGTGGATCTGGCAATGATGTCTTATCTATAGCTAGTCTTTCTGGAAGTAGCTACGGTGCGTTCCAGTCCTCTATAGATGCAGGTAGTGGAAATGACAGCATCACGATTTCAGCCACTACCACTACTGGCTCCGGTGCTTATGGTGTCTATCAATCGGCTGTAAAAGGCGGCAGTGGGGATGACACCATTAGAATTTCCGCTGGTAGTCAGGTACGGTCTGGCTCTGGCTATGGTGTGTACCAATCCTCCGTAGAAGGTGGCGACGGCAACGACTCTTTTAGTCTTGGTGGTAGTGTTTGGGGAGTTTCTGAGTCAGCTATTAGTGGCGGCAATGGGAACGACTCTTTTACCATTAGTAACGCAGTATTTCGATCGGCCCTAGAGGGTGGCAGTGGCAATGACTCCTTTACCATTACTGGAGGTCGAGGGGGGGGGTCTGGTGCCATTGGGCAAGGAGTATTAGAATCTTCCATCAACGGAGGTGATGGTGATGACTTCTTTGACATTACTGGTAGTGCCGGCGGCGGTGGCTATAGTGAGGGTTCTGGAGTAGCAAGATCTCCTCTCAGTGGTGGCAATGGTAATGACTCCTTTACTATCTTGGGCACTGTGAGTGCTTCTAGGGGAGATGCTTATGGGGTATTAGAATCTTCAATAGACGGAGGAAATGGGGACGACTCCTTCACTATCTCGGGAATTGGGACGAGTGGTAGTGTTAATGGATACGGGGTGTCCAAATCAGTTATCAACGGTGGCGATGGAGATGATTTCTTTGAGATTATGGGCACTACCTTGGACATCAAAGATTCTCTTATCTCTGGCGGATTAGGTAATGACACCTTTAAAACAGGTACTGGGCAGGGGACAGTAGACGGTGGTGGAGGCCGAGACTTAATCTTCTTAGACTTCTTCAATGCGGCCACTATGACCATTACTGAACTAGCAGGAAGGGGTCTGGAAATTGTGGGCACTCAAGATAACCGAGGCAATACTGCTGACTGGACTCAAACCATCATTAATATGGAACAGTTTCAGGTAGGAAGTAATGTCTTTACCTCCGCAGCAGATACAGTGAACTTTCTGCAAAATGTGTCTTAAGGCCTTTGGCCTTGGTGGTGCAGAAAAGTCTTGAAAGGGCTGATTTTACTGCAGCTCAAATGAGATAGTAGGAGATTAAAGGGGGGTTCATGAGCTGCTTAAGTTCCTCAAACTAAAGCAAACCTCATGGCCCCCCTTTTGCACGTGTCAACTGCAGGAGCAGTTGTATCAAGGGTTTTCTCCTCAAGTTTAAATTTGTCTGCTTATGTTTAAGCTTTTGCCAGACAAGAGCGTCAGATAAAAAGCTGAACAATACTAGTAATGTTTTCACTGCCATATCTTTTATCGCTCGCCAGTTGATAAACGTCATGAATGGCAGCAGACGCTGGTTTTAAAGCTGAATTAACGCCCTTGCTTTGAAGATTCATTTCCTTTGCTCGCGAAATAGTACAAAAGAACTATACTGTTTGAGCGGTTAGCCGATATTGAACCAGCAGGTAACGACCATGTCTGAGTCAAGCGCCATCACCTTGCGGCCCGCTACCCTTGCCGATGTAAGCCTCCTCCGTTACTGGGATGAGCAACCTCAGGTGGTCGCCGCCGACCCCAACGACGACTGGGGTTGGGAGGTAGAGCTAGCCCGTACCCCCGACTGGCGCGAGCAGTTGATCGCTGAGCTAAATGGTCGCCCCATTGGCTTTATCCAAATTATTGACCCCGCTCAAGAAGACAGTCGCTACTGGGGCGATGTGCCTGACCACCTGCGGGCGATCGACATTTGGATTGGAGAACCCACCGAGTTGGGCAAAGGCTACGGCACCACCATGATGCACCTAGCCCTAGCCCGCTGCTTTGCTGACCCCCAGGTTACCGCAGTGCTAATTGACCCGCTCACTAGCAACACCCGTGCCCAGCGTTTCTACGAGCGCCTCGGCTTCAAGTTTTTGGAGCACCGCCGCTTTGGCGACGACGACTGCTCGGTCTACCGCCTAGACCGGGCCACTTGGTCTGACTTCAGCGCCAAAGCTCCCTAGCTACAGTATCGAGGCTGTTTCTGAGAAACGTCTTCTCCATGGGTGGACATTGCATTGCCCGCCCTACAGTCCCGACTGATCGAGCCGGTTTGACGCCAGCAGGGAGCCGCCCATAACTTTTACTAAATAACTCTCATTTAAGGAGGCAACGACTATGACTAGCACGCCCAAAAAAACTGTGGCAACAATCATTCCAACCCTGCGGTATAACGATGCGGCAGCGGCTGTGGAATGGCTTTGCCAGGCCTTTGGCTTTGAGAAACACCTAGTTGTGCCCGAGGCAGACGGCACCGTTGCCCACGCTGAACTTACCTTTGACAACGGCATGATCATGCTGGATTCTGTGCGGGATAACACCTTTGCTCAACTCCAGCAGCCCCCCAGCAAAAAGGGAGATGTCGTCACCCAAAGCCCTTACATTTTGGTGGACGAGGTGGATCAGCACTATGAAAATGCGATCGCAGCCGGGGCCGAAATCGTCATGGAGATTCAAGACCAAGACTATGGCGGGCGCGACTATTCTTGCCGAGACCCAGAGGGCTACCTGTGGAACTTTGGCACCTATGACCCCTGGAGCACCGCATCACCGCAGGCGTAGGTTGAAATGACCACCTGGATAAAAATTTAGCTGCCTTGTCGATCTCGCTTCCCGCCGTTCGACTAATAGATAGAGCCAGGGGTGAGCGTTACCTCTGCCCTCTCCGAAATTAACCCAAGAGTCGTTTCTGAAACGTTCCCATTCGTTCGATGTAACTCAGTTATTTAAGGAGACCGTCATGCAAGTTAATCCTTACCTGATGTTCGATGGTCAGTGCGAAGCAGCCTTCAAGTTTTACCACCAGGTCTTGGGGGGCGAACTGGGCGAAATGCTCACCTTCGCCGGTTCCCCTGCCGAGGCCGAAGTGCCATCCGAATTTGGCAACAAAATCATGCACACCCAGCTGACCCTAGGCGACTGGGCGATCATGGGGTCTGACTGCTCCCCTGGGCAATACGATGCGCCCAAAGGCTTCTCGGTCTCCCTGCAAATTCCCGACCCAGACAAGGCCGAGCACATTTTTCAAGCCCTAGCTGAAGGCGGCAGTATTCAAATGCCTTTGGAAGAAACCTTCTGGGCCAAGCGGTTTGGTATGGCAGTCGATAAATTTGGCATTCCCTGGATGATCAACTGCGAGTAGGCCGCAGATCGAGAGATCAGGTTTCTTTACGGTCAGTTAATTTACGGCCAATCAAGCAAAACTCAACTCATTCACATCGGCAACCCAGTTTCTGAGTATCACCGCTCGGTGTGACACACCAAAGCTAGCGATCAAAAGCAACCACTCAAGGAGAAGAACAATGACAACTACAACCGACTTACAACAGGCCCCGTCTGCACTAGAACAGCCCCAAAAAGAACACCAGTGGCTCCAACAATTGGTAGGCGAATGGACCTATGAGGTTGAAGCGATGACAGAGCCAGATCAGCCCCTCGAAAAATCAACGGGGACAGAGAGCGTGAAATCCCTGGGTGACCTCTGGGTAATTGCCGAAGGCCAGGGCGAAATGTGTGGCAGTATGGCCACCACCATTATGACCCTCGGCTATAACCCCCAAAAGCAGCGCTATGTCGGCACCTGGGTTGGGTCGATGATGACCCACCTCTGGGTTTACGATGGCGAACTCGACGTTGCTGAACGGGTGCTCACCCTGCATTCTGAAGGCCCAGCCATGGCTAACGAGGGCGGAATGGCCCATTACAAAGACGTGATCGAATTCAAGAGTAGCGATCATCGGGTGATGACTTCCTTTTGCCTGGGCGATAACGGCCAGTGGCACCACTTCATGACAGCAAACTACCACCGCCAGGCTTAAGCAGCTTGAAAGAGGTCGTCGGGTGTGTCACATCCTCTGGCGCATCCAGACCCAATGTAGAAACTCCCAGTAGACAATTGCACTGAATACCTTCCACATCAGCCATGGCCCTCAATGTACAAGAAATTATTGTTCCACCGTCTCCAGTGCTGCGAGACGTAGTTAGCCATTATTGGCTAGGTCTCAATAATGCTAATTCGGCCTATGTTGCGTTGCCCGATGGGGCCGTCGATCTAGTCTTTCAAGTTCATTGTGGTGCCATACTTAGTAGGGTATATGGCACCACTACAGCCCGCGTAGATATTCCCCTAGAGCAGGGTTGTGATTATTTTGGCATTCGCTTTAGGCCGGGGCAAAGCCGTCATTTCATTCAAGCTAGCGCCTACGAATTAACAGATACCCATGAGGCCTCTCACAGTCTGCTACGATTTCCGATTGATCGGCTAACCGAGGCTGTGCTGACGAGCGATGTGGTGCATCATTTCAATCGGGTTTTGGGAGCTCATTTGGCCCGATTGTCACCCAGTGTTCAACCCGTTGATCAGGTCATTCATTTCATCGAGGCGGCCGGCGGTGCTGTGCGTATTGGTGAAGCGGCAGACGTATTCGGGCAAAGTCGTCGCCAATTTGAGCGAGTTTTTCTGGAGACTGTTGGGGTATCGGCTAAAACGTTTGCAAGAATCATTCGCTTTCAGCACACGGCTAAGCTGCTTACCTCTTCAAGCAATTTATCGCTGTCATACGTTGCCGCTGAACTCAAGTATTTTGATCAAAGCCATATGAGCCACGACTTTAAGCGCTTGGCGGGGGTATCACCGGCCCAGTTTCTTCAAGCTCATGTCGCTTTTTTACAAGACTCTCACCATGACCCTGCTCTACACTAGGGCCTTCATTTAGTCAGTATGGAAAGCCCCTTCTATGAAGCTGTGGTCTGGCATCATCACCGAAAAAATCGAAGAGTCGAAAGTATTCTATCGTCGCCTGTTTAACTGTGAGGTGATTTATAACAGCGACTGGTTTGTTTTACTGCGACTAGGGCAGAGCGAACTGGGGTTTATGCAGCCAAATCTTGAGGCTCAAGCGCCTATCTTTCGACCATCTTTTTCGGGCAAAGGGGTTTGGATAACGATTGATGTTGAAGATGCTAATGCCGAGTATCAGCGTATTGCAGCGATGGGAATACCCATTGAGGTGGAGTTGCGCGATGAACCCTGGGGCGATCGCCATTTTGTCGTGGTCGATCCCAACGGCATTGGGGTCGATATTGTGCAACATCAGCTCACTTAAGCACCGGCTTACGAGGGCTCTGTGATGGCCCTCTGGGCTGGTGCTTAACCATCGCCGTCAACAGTTGACCCATTCGAGGAAACTCTATGCAGATCACAGCCTCAGCGATTTCGCTCAACGTCGAGGATGTCGCCGCATCGGCAGCCTTTGTCACAAACCATTTTGGTTTTAAAGAAGATATGTCAGCCGATGGCTTTGTGTCGCTCTCTCGCGCAGATGCTGGGTTTAATTTGATCTTTTTGGATACCAAGCTAAAAACTTTTAAGCCAGATTCTATGCGCGGGCATCGCGCCGACGGTCTGCTGGTTGTTTTTGTCGTTGAGGAGATTGATCGCGAATACGCCCGGCTTCAGGCCGAAGGGGTGACGATCACAACCCCGATCGAGACTGAAGCTTGGGGCGAACGGTTTTTTCAAGTGAGTGACCCAAACGGGGTTGTGATTCAGCTGGTGCAGTGGATAACGCCCCCGATTCAATGATTCGATCGACAAAAAGCTTGCAGCACTATTCTGTAGTATGTATACTACAAATTTGTCGTTGATGCTTTGGCAGATCCGTAAAACGCATGTTTGGAGCGGTTTGATGCTAAATCCAGGTTGATTAACCCAATCCCCTAGGGCGCAGACCACTTGCCTTCGCTCAAATTTTCGAGTAGGTGCCTCTAGGAGGCATCTGCTTACCCCCAGCGTCGGTTGTCATAGCCCTGGCGTAGTGAAACTATCCCTCCATTCAATAACGCCAATACTGGCTAGCATTGCCCACCCTATATGCATCTGAGCGGGCTGAAAACAGGTAGTTCAAGCATGACGCACCCAAAAAGGCTCCATTAAATGAAACCCGTTTTTTACGAAATCTTGGCCAACTCACTAGTGGCTACCCTAACCAACACCTTTGTCTGGTTTGCGGTTACCTTTTGGGTTTATCTGCAAACCCAATCTGTGCTGGCGACCTCGGTGATGGCCGGGGTGTATCTGGTTACCGTCGCCATTTCCGGCTTTTTCTTAGGGTCGCTGGTCGATCGCTACACCAAAAAAACCGCCATGCTGCTTTCCAGCTTTGGTTCCTTGGGGCTATATGGTCTCGCCTATATTCTGTATGTCTCGGCCCCGACGGCGGCCTTTACTGATGCGGCCAGTGTGATTCTCTGGGGATTTATTGTTTTGGCCCTGGTGGGGGCGATCGCCGGAAACCTGCGTACTATTGCACTGCCCACCCTAGTAACGGTGCTGATTCCTGAAGCGGAACGAGACAAGGCCAATGGCCTAGTGGGTACCGTCAATGGCGTCGCTTTTTTGGCGGCGTCGATCTTGAGCGGACTGGCGATCGGGTTTTTGGGCATGTACTGGATGTTGGTGAGTGCGATCGCACTCACAGTCCTGACCATTCTCCACCTGTGGACCATAGCCATTCCCGAAAAGAGGATTGTTCATGCAGAGGCTAAACCCAACCACCTCGATATTCAGGGCACAATTGGGGTAATCCGTCTGGTGCCGGGTCTATTTTCGCTGATCTTCTTCAACTGCTTCAACAACTTCCTGGGCGGTGTTTTTATGTCGCTCATGGATGCCTACGGGCTATCCCTTGTTTCAGTCCAGATCTGGGGCATTTTGTGGGGCGTCTTGAGTTTAGGATTTATCGTGGGGGGTCTAGGTGTCGCCAAGTTCGGCCTGGGTAAAAGCCCTCTGAAGACCCTGTTTGCATCCAACATTGTGATGTGGATTGTGTCTGTTTTCTTCACAATTCAGCCATCGATCATGCTGCTGGCGGTTGGTTTATTTACGTACTTGTGTCTGATTCCGGTGGTCGAAGCATCAGAACAAATGATCTTGCAAACGGTGATTCCGCTGGAGCGCCAAGGGCGGGTGTTTGGCTTTGCCCAAAGTATTGAGCAGGCGGCCTCTCCGCTCACCGCATTTATGATTGGTCCAATCGCCCATTTTCTGTTTATTCCCTTTATGACCACTGGGGCCGGGGCCGATTTAATTGGCCCCTGGTTTGGCACCGGTACTGATCGCGGCATTGCCCTTTTATTTACGTTGACTGGCTTAATTGGGCTGGTGGTGACAGTGCTGGCGATGCGATCGCGCTCTTACCGCAAACTATTAGTGAATTATCAAAAACGCTCAGTAGATCGAAAACATCAGGGAGCAGTAGGGTAGGCGTTTAGGGGCGAACTCGCTAGACTAAACTCACCCCAAAACCTGGCTCCCACAAGCGAGATAGGCAGCGAAAGTTATGATTGACCATGTTGGCATCAACGTTAGCAATTTTGAGAAAAGTAAAGCATTTTATGTCAAGGCATTAGCCGCCCTTGGTTATCAATTGCTGAAAGAATTTAATGCCTCTGCCACTGACTCTACCGCTACCGCAGGCTTTTTTGGTGTAGAAGGAAAGCCGGAGTTTTGGGTTGGGCAAGGAGATGTCAACACCCCTAGACTTCATATTGCTTTTCGGGCTGAAACCCATGAAATAGTGCAGGCATTTTACAAGGCCGCGTTAGAAGCAGGTGGTCAAGATAACGGTGCTCCGGGTCTACGAGCCTACTACCACCCGAATTATTATGGTGCCTTTGTGTTAGATCTAGATGGACACAACATTGAGGCCGTGTGCCATGGGCCTGTTTAACCAAACTCTAATTACCGAATAGACAATCCTTCAAAGCCGCCAAAGCCGTTGAGTGATAATTAGGTTATCTAGAACTTGCTGCAGGCATTTGGAGCCTGAATGGATAGGCTAAGCTGCAAGTACCGCTGCTGCAATCTCCGCGATTGTTTGCGATACCATCGCTATTTCGTTTGTGACTGCCTCCCGTGCTAGCCCCTCAGCCTCAGCGATAGTCGCAACGGGTTCGGATTGCCAGTGGCAATCGGGGCCATCTACTGAAGCGATGAACTGACCTGAGCTGTTCTCCCAAATCGAGAAGGAAAGACCGCCGAAACTTTGAGATTTAAAGATGAAAAGCATGTCTACGTTCTGTGGCTGTGTTGAGTAATTTGCGTGGTGCGTACCCTAATCCTGCCCAACAAGAGCAACTCAAACCGAACGATCTAATCGTTTCACGTTGAGGCTTGTAGAGCTTTCTATATCTTCCGACAGATTTTGATTATTGTGGGAACGGAAAATCAGATTGAGGATATCTGGTTATGAGGTAGCTATCTGCGATTTGTCAGAAGCAAAGTGAACTGCGCTCTCGTCTCATCCTGCGATCGCACCCATTCCAACGCAAAAAAAGGGGAGACACACAGCAAACCAGCACCTGATAGCTCACGCAGCTGATCACTCGGCCGACAACTGAGGCGGCAGTGAGGCAAACCACACCTCAGCCGCAAAGCCGGTAAATGACCTGTCGGACTCGCGCTAGTAGCACTCAATCGCACCGAACAAGGGTAAGGCAGGCAAATAAAAAATGCGAAGCGACCACCGGAATAGCCTGCTGCTGCTCGTATTACCCTTGTGCCGGGTTCTAAAGGCGTATAATAGCGCTGCCTGCTTTGGTCTCTTGCGTCCTCCATTGAGCAGGTTGTCATAGATAGCGAGAAGGGGATCAGCACGACTGAGGTTAAGGAATAGGTCAGCCTGGTCGCGATCGCAACCTTAAGAGTAAAGATGTCCTGTTCCCTCGCTAAGTGCAGGATGAGGACATAAACAAAATTCATCTGTAAGGAAGGATCGCATGGCCACTGCAGTTCAAAACCAACCGACCCTCACTGTACCTGGCCCTCGCCCCTTACCTCTGGTAGGCCGGACTCTCAACAGCATTCGCTTTGCTAAAGATTCGGTGGGCTATACCCGTGGGCTTTTTCAAACTTATGGCAACCTTGTTGCTTTGGCAGCGGGCGGTGGCACACGCCTTTATTCTCCAAGAGATACTTGTCCTGCAACGGTCTTTGCCTGCGGTCCAAAACTGGTGCGTCAGGTTACCACCCAACATGAAGTCTACTTCAAGCATCCTCTCACAGGCCCGCTTTACCGTTTACGGGATACTTCAAAACGAACAAAGCCCCTTAATCATTTTCTGGTGGGTCTTTTTGGTGTGAATGCTGATCAGCACTTACAACAGCGCAGACTAATGCTGCCCGCTTTTCATCGTCAGCGTCTGGAAACCTACGCCCAGGATATGGTGGCCATTACCGAAGACCAACTAAAACAGCTACAGCTGAATCAGGCTAACGAAATGGCTGCTTGGTTGCGCCAACTCACCCTTCGTATTGCCACCAAATCATTGTTTGGAGAGGATGTTGGTAATCAAGGGGAGAGTACTGGACAAATCATTCAGGATGCCCTCAGCCAACAAGGAAACTTGTTGATGAAGGTGTTCCCGTTAGACTTGCCAGGACTTCCGTGGAACCGCTATCTGAATCTGGTTGCTCGCTACGAAGCCAGCATGAGCCATTTGATAAAAGCAAAACAACAGTCAGATGAAGATGCGTCTGATGTACTGTCTATGCTTATGCAGGTGCAAGATGAGGATAGCGGAGCTTATCTTAGTGAAGAAGAACTCCTAGGGCATGTGGGGGTATTGTTTGTAGCAGGTCATGAAACCAGTGCCAATGCTCTCACCTGGACACTATTTCTACTTTCTCAGCATCCTCAGATCATGGCAGATCTCCTAGATGAACTAGACGCTGTTCTCCATGGCGAGCCGCCAACCATAGAACAGTTATCGCAGCTTCCGCTACTTGAAAATGTGATCAAGGAAAGCATGCGAATTTTGCCACCTGTTCCGTGGAATGGTCGCGTCACTGCGAAACCTACTGAACTTGGTGGTTACGAGTTGCCAACGGGTACTGAGGTGCTAGTCAGCATTTACCAGACACACCAAATGCCTGACCTATATCCTGATCCCGCATCCTTTAATCCCCGTCGCTGGGAAACTATTCATCCCGATGCATATGAGTACAACCCATTTAGCGCTGGCCCACGCCTATGTATTGGAGCAGGGTTTGCCATGATGGAAATCAAAATTGTGCTCGCTATGCTGTTGCAGCGATACAGACTTCAGTTTGTGCCACAAAAGCCTATCGATCGCTCCGGCGTTATTGTGTTGACACCTAGACATGGCCTATCCCTAGTCGTACATCGGCAAGATCGACAGTTTCACCAAGGGGTCGGTGATGTACAAGGGAATGTCCATGAAATGGTCAAGTTGACCTAGAGATTTGTGTAGAAACCTCTATGTGCGGTGCCCAAAAATAAACCCATTCCACTCAGCCGTAGATTCCCTACTTCATCCTGGGCCATAGCGGCAGTAATCAGGGGAACTTCTATGACTATCCTGACAATGCTCCGCAGGCGACTACCGTAGAGGCCAGAGGCAGCCGCGCTTACGTTCAGTAGCTGCGGCCACGATACCTGCGGGCTGGATGACGAGCAGATTCTTCCCAAGCCCATTGAGACTGTTTCACTAGGTTCTGGTAGCCCCTCACACCAGAGTGCTTTCATGGGCAGCTCATCCGCCGCGCGGTCTGACTCCTGAATGTATTGGTAAACGGCTAGCTCCATTTGTGTGTCCTCCTTTTCAACTAGGCAGCTTGGTTAATCGAACCTTCTTCCTGCTCTTGAGGCAGGTCGTCATAGCTGGAGGTTGACTCCAGCAGCTCTATCTGCATCCGTCCAATTAACAGTTTCATGACTCAAAGTCCTCCCAGAAGTTGAACTCCCGCCTGCGGCCAAGCCAAATACTTCAAGGTGTTGAACTGCACCGAGCTCATTCCACCGCTACTCCAGCAGTCTGAACTGCTGGGCGTTTGCTCGATTGGCAAACCAGCAGTCTTTAACTTCAGCTAATCCTCTCCAGCAGTTTGAGCAACTGCAAGCGATCGCTGACAACGACTAACGGCCCAGCACAATGGGACTGCCCCAGATCCTGGAATTACAGTCTCTCTCGGTTTCTCAGTTTGAGCGCTATGGATTTCGTTTTACTAGAGTTGGCAGAAATGGGGCACAGTCGGCGTGGCGAGTCGAGAAGATTAACCTCGAAGAATAGAACGATAGGTAAAGCCTCGACTCAGCTGCTAAAAGCGTGACCTACCACTCTCCAGATAGTTCAATCTCACACAGTTCACAGGGGAGTTCTGGATCATCGGCATCGATCACCACAAATAGATGCTGCTCACTTTCTCTTGAGGCACAAATTCCTTCAACCTTTCCCGTAAACCAAGCACCATCAGGGGTACAGATTTCGATCCATCGGGGAGGATTTGAGTCCAAAATGCCTAACACTGAGCCGTTGACAACACCATCGGACGTGGCATCGGGGGAGGCTTCTGCTGCCGCTGAGAATAGGACTCCTTTAGGCGTGATGGTGGCATCTGTAAAACTCAATTCAAGTTCGTTTAAACTGCCCAACTTGTACTGACAAATGTTGTGTAGAGAAGGAGGCTGCTGATTCTCTGGATTCTGCAGATAAGCCGCCAGTTCATCCCAGCTCAGATCGCCTGTGGTGTTGACGGGTAACAAATTGCCTTGCGGTGCGCCATTTCCCCGATTTAACAGCCGGATTTGGCCAGCTTGATAAAATGCCCCTTCAAGATTGAGTTCGCTGCCAGAAAACTCAGCACAAGCTCTAAGTTGGGCATAGAGTGTCCCTGCTTGGCTTAGGGTAAACCGGTCGGGGTTTAGTTCCTGCACCCTCAAAATTTGCTCCCGCCGTGCCGTTGATCCAGACCCAAACGCTAGAAAGAGATTGCCATTGGCTGTAGGAACGGTGGTGCAAGCTTCTAAATCTAGCTTGAAGCGTTTGTTGCCCCGCTGCTCGTCGAACTGGCGTAGTCCTGCTTCTCCAGCGGGTAGTGTGATAGCCTCAACCTCAAAGGTTTGAGGATCAATTAGCACCAAAAAGTTGGCATCATCCTGAACGAGAGCGAGCTGATTGCTAAACCAGCTCAAACTAGAGCCTGCCCGTACATGGGCGGGGCGATCTATCTCTGAGTCTGCTCCTTGGCGGTAGAAAAGCGGTATGCGCTTTCGGACAGTCGCCCGCAAAGCGGGATCCCGCACAGCATGAATGATGGGGACGCTTGCTTTACTCAATCTCCAGGTGCTCCTTATGCTTGATAAGAATTATGGGGGTGAGGGTTTGCCATTTAGCTCCGCGGACCACAAACAGACGATCACATTTCTGTGGGGCAAAGCGATTACTGGCATCCCAGATGCGATCGCAGTCTTGAGAACCCAACTGCTGAAGGGCAATTGGGGCATTATCGCTGGCCTCGGTATAGTAAACAGCATAGTTGCCTAGGGGCCTAAAGCCTTGCTGATGGACAAAGGGGTGCATAAAAGTGTTTGTGGTACTCACGCAGGTGCGTAGAGTTGTAAACCCCAAAGAACGACCCACTTCCAGAGCTGCAGCCGTAAGTTGGCTGCCAATGCCCTGACAGCGGTAAGCGCGATCAACCCGTAGCCCTTCCCACCAACCTTCAGCAGCAGAAAATTGGACAAGCCGGGTCATACCAATGGGTTGACCGCTAAGGTCAGCGACGAGGATATGCCCAGAAGGGTCTGAAAACCAGAGATCCCACACGTCAGCAATATAGTCGGCTTCGTCATCCCAGGTGTGTTGGCAAAAGGCGAGAACTGCGGACTTATCGCTGGGTTGAACGGGACGGATGTGTAGATTGTCTGGTTGAATCATTGCTTTCAGGGATCTAATGCCTTGGAATGCTTACTCTCTCTGCCCTGGTATGGACTGGGAGAGGGAGTAAGAAACCTGCTGGCTGATGCCAGAATATAGCGCTTTCTTAGAAGACGTAATAGGCTAAGGGCGAAAGTCAATCGGATCAAGGCTATGTCCCCTCGAAAAATTGCATTGGTCGCGCTTGGCTCCACAGGTGACTTTATGCCAATATGTGCCCTCGCCCAAGGCTTAAGGACTGCCGGGTATACACCCAAGTTAATCACTCATCCAGGTTTCCAAGACTTTGTTGAGGCTCACGGTTTTGAATTTGCCCCTTTGGCCGGAGATTACCGGCAGTTCTTTAGCTCTGATGAGGGGCAGCGCTTTGTAAGAGGCGAATTTTCACCTTGGATGCCAATACCCCAGTTTCAGAAAGAGTTACCGACCCAATTAGAGCAGGTTTTAGAAGCGGCTAAGGGCACAGAGGCTCTGATCACTGGGCCATTGTCGCTCTGGGTCTATCACATTGCTGAATGTCTTAGGCTTCCAATGGTTGTAGCCTCATATGTTCCCATTGCTGAGACGGGTCTTTTTCCATTTCTTGGCTTTGGTGAAATTCCAGACTCTGTTAATCCAATTCAATCAACATTAAATTGGGCTAGCTACCGAGCTGTAAGTCTATTGGGTTGGGTTCGAGATAAGGAGATTCTCAACAAGTTTCGAGTTCTAAAATGTCAGCTACCCGAGTTGTCCTCCCTAGGGCCTAGCTATCGTTCGCAGCAGCCCAGAACTCTGAAGCATGTTCCTATCCTGCATCTCTATAGTGAGGCCGTAATATCTTCTCCGCTTGATTGGGGTGGGTCTCCACATCCGATTCATGTCACAGGTTACTGCTTTGTAGAACCCCTGAGTCCATATCAGCCAACAGAGGAGCTTGAGGATTTTCTGGCAGGTGGAGAGCCCCCAGTTGTAATCGGTTTTGGCAGTATGGCTGTTGACGACCCTCAAAGAATGACCCAGCTCTTGCTGGAGGCTGTTCAACTGGCCCAAGTTAGAGCCCTATTAGTTGCAGGATGGGGACTCAGCGAGACAGGTTACTTGTCTGAGAAGGTCTACTCTGTGCAGTCGATTCCCCACGATTGGCTTTTCCCCCGCTGCTCAGCTGTCGTCCATCACGGGGGAGCAGGCACAGTAGCGGCTGGTCTACGGGCAGGTATACCAGCAGTAACCGTTCCAGTTTTTGGTGACCAACCTGCTTGGGGGAAGCGACTGGAACAGTTGGGAGTTGGTTCGCCGCCCATACCCATTCGGGAGCTGACAGCGCCAAAATTGGCTGCAGCGATTCGGCAGGTATTAGATACGCCATCCCTGCACCAGAAAGCAAAAGAGCTTGCAACTTCTATACAAGCTGAGAACGGAGTCAACCACGCAGCTGGTGTCATTAAATCCTTTGTTGACCGCATGAGTTGGTAGTTCTCGCTTGACCATTTCTCCTGACAAAATCACCAGCACCATACTCAAGCATGACTCGAAGGTAACAAGCTACAAGATTGCCCTGCTTCGAGCGATTAACGATGTGGTGCTGACCTTCCCCGACCTGAGAACCTATCAGAGCGATGTGGCCGTTCCCATGGCCAGCTTAAGAGCCGGTGTCGTTGAGGAATTAGAGGTTGATTTTGGGCTAACTGAGGAGCTGCCCCCAGTGCCTACTGGGGTGGTCGAGGGTGCGATCGCAACTCAAACCAGAGTTCTAGGCTTCAAGGTCAGATAACGCAGAACGGGGGTTCAGTTACTGAGAATCGCTGTGGTCGGTGTAAACCTCGTATTCCTTCTCTAAGTAAATATACTCCTCAAGTTCGCACTCCAACTTTGTTGCGGCTTCGTTACTAACTTTCAAGGGAATTTCCCTTTAGTAATCAGAATGTATCCCAGACAAACCGCTGTAGCAGCGTTACATTAGCGCTTACACCTTCCCCTTGCCTATCCCCGTTCCTTAACGCCGACAGAAACTTCAGAACCAGGCTGCACATTTCCACTAAACAGATCGACCACAGTGACAGCTGTTCTGCTTGAAAAGACCCGTCATAAATGGGTGTCCTTGAGCTGGCTCGGCTGCCGGACGCATTGATCTCACTCCAGGGGTGGCCGTTTTTGAGGATGACCAGGGCGGCGACCATGATACTGGCTATCAGGGCTACCTGTACCGGACCATCGATGGCATTGAGCCCAAATAGCGAAACGGCTCCGCCGATGGATACGATCAGCACCGCCAGGGGAATCAGCACATCGAGATAGGACGGGTCTCGAATCGGACGGGGCGCAGGCTCGTAGGTCATGGGAACATCCTCATAGGTTTATGGAGAGTCAGATCAGGGGTCTGGGTCCGGCACTGTCATATAGAATTTGCATCACCCGCGAACCGGGTTCGCTGAGGGCATCACGAGCAATGGTGGCCACTTCTCCCGCCACGCTGGCGTGGTACTCTGCCACGATGTCGCCAAAGGCGTTGCGCTGGAGAGCGACTTTTTGGCCGGGGGTAACGCGCGTTTTTAGGTCTACCAGCAGTTCGATGAATCCACCCGACGTAGACCGCACTGTTTCAAAGGCATTGCCAACAAAGGTGCCTACATCCTTAGCGGTGCGGCCCAGCGCTCCGTCAATCACCCGGTAGTGCTTCAGCACATTGAGGCTGCCCTCGACGGTCAGAGCAATTTTGAGGGAATCAAAAATGCGAGGACTGCCAATTTCGACCGTCAGTGCGGAAATACCTGCTTCCACAAAGGCCATTTCCAGGGTTCCTGGCTCGCCGGGGTCGTGCTTAATCTGGTCAACCGGAAACAGCTCTGCCATCTGGCGAATCTCGGGTTTGCCCAGGTCGGCATAGATAAAGAGGGTAAAGTCGCCGCCTGTAGACACCGTGTGGTAATCGATAGCGACATCCACGTTGGACTTAAACAGCCGGTTCCAGAGGAGGCCTGCATGGCGCATCGGGGCACTGTTGCCGATTTCATCGCCGGGCCAGACACGGTTGAAGTCAATCAGAGAGCCGCCGCCTTGGCTAGTGGGCCAGTGGCTCTGGGTATATTCCACGGCTGGACGGGAAACTCCTATAGCGGCGACCACAGCGCCCGACATCTGGGCTGGGTCTAGCTCCGCCAAAATCCGCTGTACCGCATTGATCGGGCTTACCTCATCGCCATGCACTCCCGCGACTAGCGCCACCCGCTTACCGGCGCGGGCTCCCTTAGCCACCACAATGGGGACATACCAGTGCTGGCCGCTGCCCATCTGCACCCCTTGGAAGAAAAACCGGTGCTGGTGGCCTGGTTCGAGATCGTCAATGGCCAGATCCCTGATCACAGGGATGCCCTGAATCGTGTCGCCGGTATAGTGGGTCTTGGCGGTTGGCGTTTGATGCGTAGTCAATAGCGTTGTCATGGAGTTACCTGCTACCTACACCAGTGGTAGGTGTCTTCTCAGGTTAAAACGATAGTCGTGTGGCAGGATATAGAGTTTTACGCCGCACAATGCGATCGCTTCGTCTTTGAGCAGGCCGTCCAGGTTGTTGTGGGTTGCGGTGGTTTCATCGACCACGGTAATGGATCCCCGGCCGACCACTTCAAACTCATCATCTTTGACGATGATGGCGGTGTCTTCATCAATGCCCAGACCCAGCGATGCCGGTTGCAGCACCAGGGCAGCCAACAGACGACTCAGGCGACCCCGCTGGGCAAAGTGCTGGTCAATTACAATACCGGGCAAAAACCCCACGCCCGGTCCCATGCTGACGGCATCGACTCTGGGGTTTGAGACTGAGGCACCGCCCACAATCATTTGATCTGGCATCATGGCCGCTCCGGCGCTAGTGCCGCCGATGACCGCCCCAGCCTGATGCTGTTGGCGAATCGCGTTATCTAGGGGCGTACCTCGGATAAAGTCGACAATCCGAGACTGGTCACCACCAGTAAAGAAAATGCCTGTTGCCTGTTCGATTCGCCGTCGCGATCTTCAGTACCGCCAATGATGACGAGGGGCCTGAACTTGACTCCGTACTCATGGGGGTATCTCCTGCAATCTATTTGGGCTGCGATCGGTCAGGATCTCGTTAGGTCAGCAGTTTGGCCTTGGCTAGCTGAAACTCATCGTCGGTTAGCGCACCGGCTTCTTTGAGCTGGGCCAGCTGGGTCAGCTGCGCTAAGAGATTGCTTTGAGGGGTGGGGATTGGCGTGGGAGCTAGCGCGGGGGCTGGCGCAGGTTGCTGCAGGGCCGCCATTTGAGCTTTGACCTGTTCTAGGTCGGCCTGGGCTTGAATGGCAGCGGTCTGCTCTTGTTGCGATCGCAGTGCCTTCTGGTCGGTGGCATTGTTCACAGCTCGGCTGGTCGCCGTAGCGGTGCCGCTGATCACGGTGGTTTTCCCCACCGTGCGAAGTAGACCTGGACTGCGTCGATTTCTAGATATATGGAGGCTCCTTAGGAGTTGGTAAACAGCAAAGAATTGAGCTCAACTAGCGGGGCAGAGGCCATCAATAAAATCCCCCTACAACCTGAGCCGCTATGACTTGGTTAATCACGTTGCTGGGAATCCGTTCGTTGAATAACAGCTGGCCGTTGGCCTTGACCACTGCATTGCGGAAGGCGGTGGCCCAGGTGTTTTCAAACAGCATCAGGACGGCTAGGGAGTCGTCGTCTATGTATTGATGTTCTGTCAGATAAGCACTCAGTGAGGCAATCGCGGCTTCACTAAAGGTGTACCCTTCTTGCATCAATCAGTTTCGAGCTTCACCCCAAGCTTTCAAAGTTGCTGCCTGACGTTTTGAATGCTTTTTGCCCAGCCAGAGTGACTAAAGAGGGATTACCCGACTATAGGAATGGGCTGCGCCGAAATGCTGGGGAACGCAGCATTCGTGAGGAAGACTGCGATCGCATCCTCGATTTGGCCGCAGTGGTATGAGAGCTGATCCGGTTTCCCCCAAAACTGGCAGGGTTACTTCATTTCCCCACTCAACGCCTGCGCCTTTTGCGGCTTGGGCGTGTCGGGCAGGGGGTGCTCAGTGTGGGCGTGCTGAGTGCGCCAGTCAGCGGCTTTTTGGCGAATGTGCTGGAGTTCGTCAGTGGGAATGCGCTCCAGGTTTCGCAGGATTTGGCGCATGCGCGGGTTGGGCTGGAGCTTTTCGTAGTGGCGGGCCAAAAAGTCCCAGTACATCAGGTTAAAGGGACAGGCTTTTTCACTAGTGCGGTCTTTGGGGTTGTAGGGGCAGCCCTTGCAGTAGTTGCTCATAGTGTTGATGTAGTTGGCCGAGGCAGCGTAGGGCTTGGAGGCTATCAGGCCGCCATCGGCGTATTGCCCCATGCCAATCACGTTGGCCTGCATCACCCAGTCGTAGCCGTCGATAAAGGCAGCGTGGAACCAGTCTTGCAGTTCCTGGGGGGAGATTCCTGTGATCAGGGCAAAGTTGTTGAGCACCATGAGCCGCTGAATGTGGTGGGCGTACCCGGTTTCTTTGACCTGCTGGAGAACGTGATGCAGGCAGTTCATTTCGGTGTCGCCTGTCCAGTAAAAGTCGGGCAGGGGATGGGTGTGGTTGAACCAGTTTCGCTCGGGGTAGTCTTCGCTCATGTAGAGGTAGATGCCGTGCATGTACTCGCGCCAGCCCAAGACTTGCCGCACAAAGCCTTCGATGCTGTTGAGCTGCCAGCAGGCGGGGTCTTCGCGGTAAGCGCGCTCGGCAACCTGCACAACTTCGAGGGGGTGCAGCAGGCCCAGGTTAAGATACGGCGAGAGCATGGCGTGCCACATCGTTTGCTGGCCCGTGACCATAGCATCTTGGTAGGGACCAAAGCCCGCCAGGCGGGTTTGGATGAAAAAGGCGAGCACCTGCAGGGCCTGGGCGCGGGTGACGCCCCAGCGAAAGGGTTCGACCTGCCAGTACTCCTGGCTGTCTTTGAAGGCGGGGGACTGTTTAACCCAGTCAATTACTTCGCGCGTGATCTCGTCAGGCTCGAACCAGAGGGCTTCAGGCAGGGTAAGTTTACCTTTCGCGGGTTTGCGGTTTTCGCGGTCGAAGTTCCAGCGGTTGCCGACGGGGTTTTCGCCCTCCATCAGCACATTGAAGCGCCTGCGCCCTTCGCGGTAAAAGTCTTCCATCAGCAGGCGGCGGCGCGACTTGGCCCAGTCGATAAACGCCTGGTCTTGCCAGATGAAGCGGTTGTTGGGGGTGAAGGTAACGACACAGGGCAGATCGAGGCTTTGGATCAGCTGGGTGAAGGGGCGGTCGGTGGGGGTCATTACCCGCAGTTCGCTGATGTGGTTTTGCTCGATCCACTTCAAGAGGGGCGCTCGAAAGTCGTCGGCCTGGGTGTAGGTGACGGCCCATCCGGCTTGGCGCAGCTCGCCTGCAAAGTGGCGCATTGCCGACCAGACCAGCACCAGCTTTTGCAGGTGGTAGGGCCTTTTTTGAGCGTGCTGCAGCGACTCGATGAAGATGACGGGAGCCGGGTTGGGGAAGCAGCTTTGCAATGCTGACTGCCCTGCCCAGAGCTGATCGCCGAGTATCCAAACGCCTGTAGTCATGAGCTTGTTGAGTGCACTGTTTGCGATTGTTACACGCCATTGGGAAAAAGGCTCTGTCCCTGGACCTATTGGGCAGATATGGATGCAGTTGAGTAGACTCAGTTCGTTTAAGCGGCTTGTGGTAAGGCGAAGTCCAGATTGAGAGCAGGCTTTTTGAGTTGGTGGCAATAGGCGATCAAGCCACAGAGCACGTTGACCATGAAGTTGACTGGACTGCTGTACAGTGCCAGATTAAGTGACATCGAGACAAATTCGGGTCGTTGAACGCAACCTTCTTTATTGCAAATTACAGAGAATTGGCTTAGTGGCTCATCATCCAACTGTCAGCATTGTCAACCTGATTTGAGGCAGAAAAAGCAAGCTGGCTTTAGCTTTGCTGCCTTAATGATACTCATGTGTCTCCGCGACAAATAAAAAGTCACTGTACACTTAGAAATGCTGCAGAAGCTGATAACAACTTATGCTCGAGCTGAGCGTTTCTCTAGCGGACACTTAGCTGGGCTGATTGAGAACGCCACATTCTGACAACTCTGAACCGTTTAGCAGCGATCGCATCTGAGGTGAGAACAGTGACTTCAAATTGGCAAGGGCGGGTTCAAGTTGTCCAGGGTGACATCACCCGTCAAAAAGTGGATGCCATCGTGAATGCAGCGAATGAATCGTTGCTAGGGGGAGGCGGGGTAGATGGGGCAATCCACCGAGCTGCTGGCCCAGGGTTGTTGGCTGAGTGCAGAACTCTAGGGGGTTGCTCAACCGGGCAGGCCAAGATTACGCGAGGCTACAACCTTCCGGCCAAATGGGTAATTCATACGGTGGGGCCCGTGTGGCAGGGCGGGCAGCACAACGAAGATGAGCTACTGGCTCAGTGCTACCACAATAGTTTGGCTTTAGCAGTTGAGCATTCTCTCACCAGCGTTGCCTTTCCAGCGATCAGTACGGGGATCTATGGTTTTCCGCTGGAGCGGGCGACAGAGATTGCGATCGCACAAGTCAAGACCTTCCTAGAGAGCAACTCTGCCCTTGAGCAGGTGAGGTTTGTCTGCTTTGGGGATGAAGCATACGAACGCTACCAAGCTGCGATCTAGCTGTCCTGGTTCAAGTCGATCTGCGCTTTTCTGGTTGTGGCATAAAACTTCCGCAGCTCGACGATGCCCTAAACAAGCTGTTGGCCGCCGAGCCCGACGAGTAGATGCCTGGCTTCACCCTTCAACCCCTGCCACACGGTGGGGGGTGCTTTGGGTCACACGGTTGCTCACTCGTGTTTTTCGTAGGTAACGGTTTTGTGCTGTTGTGCCCTTTTGTTACCTAAGAAAATTCCCGTCCTGTCGCAAAATTGTAGCCGTAGAGAGAAAGATCTGCTGAGCTCTTACAAATTCAAGAGTATGCGATCGCAACTTCCCCATCGCTCTGAGGATTTGAAGCGCAACAGTCATCTGTTTGCAGCGAGTGGGTTTCTGGGTGGGGCTTGTCTGCCTGGAGGGCGCGAGAGGTTACAGAGCGCGGCCTGTGTTCCTGCTCTACTGCTTAATCCTTTACAGGGGGTTGTATGAATATCAATTCAAGCGGCTTAAGACTTCATATCGTAAGAGCCTTTCCTTGACCCATCAGATCTGGACTCCACCCCATTTCCGGTCAGCCGTTTCTAGATCCTCCAAACAAGCGTTTCAACGGATTGGAGGCAATTTGCCCTATTCCCCTAAACTGGCTGTGCTGAGCAGCTTGAACCGGATCTGAATCAGTGAAAATTTGAACAGCACGATCTCGTAGTTTGCTACTGTCATCCTGATTTGTGGAAACAAGCGTTGCTCCTTGGTCCTTCTCTTGGACATGAGTTAAAGCGTTCTGGTAAGCCTGATTAAGACTTGGAAGACTAGCTGCTATTCCAGGAATTTCAATAGCCCGCGCATCTAAATTTTGACCAATAGCATGGAGCTGTTGCTGTAACCCTTGCGGTAAGGATTCATCTTGCTGACTAAGGGCTTCTATAAAAGCGGCAAGACTTTTTTCTTGTTGAGAGTTTAGATTAGGCATGGTTAGAAACAGTGTTAAATATGAGCAAATCGTTCGAAGAATGCAGAATGACTTCTTACTCGATAATAAACAATTTGACAAATCCTGCTATCGAAAGGAGCCAAAAATCTAACCTTAGGAATATCGAAAAAGCTATAAATCAACTATTCCTTTCAATCTTACCTACCAATACATACTTGACAGAAAACTATAAATATTTCTTCTTTAATAAAGAATAATAATACAGGAAATAATTCGGTAATTGGTAGTGCCAAAGAGGTAAGGATGGTCAATGTGTAGCTGAAGTCGGATGCGGCAATGGCTGTTGAAATCGTAGGGCTGAGATGGTGCCAATTAAAGTTATCAAGCACCTACACCGCCTCTGAGGAACTACAGACTGAACTTGCCCTAGCTCTCAGGCCCTTTGAAAGCGCACTCTGAGTTATCCCTACTTGCGATCGCAACTGCCATCACCACGGACTGTGCGATCTCAACCGCCCGCTTCACCCACTTACAGATCCCTAACACAGCCTCTAAGGAACCGGCTTGAACTGGTGCAGCTCCAGAGGTAATGATGAACTTGTTGAGCTAGGCCAAAGGAACTTCAAACCCCGCCCTGGACCTCATCCAGCAGGCTTTTTGTTGCAAAAGCTTGAAACCCCTGACCTCTCGTGTTAAAACGGCTGAAACCCTCATTCGGTCGTTGACCGTTGACCCATGAATAAAGGCGAGTTGATTGATAAGGTTGCTGAGAGCGCATCAGTGAGCAAGAAGGAGGCCGATGCTGTCATCACAGCTATCGTGGAGTCCATCATGGAAGCCGTTGCTAGCGGTGAAAAGGTCACCCTAGTGGGCTTTGGAACGTTTGAGCCCCGTGCCCGCGCCGAGCGGGAAGGCCGCAACCCCAAGACCGGGGAGGCTATGCAGATCCCAGCCACCACCACCCCAGCCTTCAGTGCTGGCAAGCTGTTTAAGGAGAAGGTGGCACCCAAGAAGCCCGAACTGGAAACTGCAGGCTCAGGCAAGGCCAAGGGCGGTAAAAAGAAATAAGTTATAGCTCTACCAGTACTCTCGCCCCGCCGCTTCCTCGGCGGGGTTTTGTGATGTAGCACTGGTAGCCGCGCCGCCTTTTCCGCAATCGCTTGCAGATTTGCCCCCTGCGATCCGATCTGTGACATTGCGCCCTGAAAGCCTTGCCCTGTAGGAATTCTGTCTGTAACACAGATGGAGCACAGGCATGGCAAGCGAGAGCGATCGCAAAAGAGAACAAGCTAAAGCCTTCTTCATGCAGGACATCATTACCAGCAACATGGCGCGGCAGTTCGAAGTAGCCCGCCGCAACATCCAGCGCTGCAAAGACAAGGGGAACTGGGATAGCCTAAAAGCCAGCATCACCCCGCCCCCTGCTCCCCGCTGCCACAATTATTGACCTCCACGCTCCCAAGCCCGCAGTTCCCCAAGCCTCAACTCCGGCCTCAGCGGCCCCCTAGTGAGGGTGAAGCGTTGGACCTGCTGAAGGTAAGCAAGGGTGCGATCGCAGTCTGAATTAACCCTACTTGCGATCGCACGCACCGTCGGCCCCCAGACCCGCTACCAGATCGTCGATGAAATGACGGCCATGCTCGATATCAACACTCAGGCCCTAATCTAGCAGGCCGTTCTGGACTACACCTGCGCTCACCAGATCGCACTCTCAATCGCTTCTCCCCTCTGTGATCGCATTCTAAGTCATCCCTACTGTGAGATCGCATCCTCGATTTGGCCGCAGCCCAAGATCACTACACGCTAGTTTCTAGCGTTGCTCAATAGTGTTATGAGAGCTGATCTGGTTCCCCCAGAACTTGCAGTCTCACTTCATTTCCCCACTCAACGCTTGCGCCTCCTGCGGCTTGGGCGTGTCGGGCAGGAGGTGCTCGGTGTGAGCGTGCTGGGTGCGCCAGTCGGCGGCTTTTTGGCGAATGTGCTGGAGTTCGTCAGTGGGGATGCGCTCCAGGTTTCGCAGGATTTGGCGCATGCGCGGGTTGGGTTGGAGCTTTTCATAGTAGCGGGCTAAAAAGTCCCAGTACATCAGGTTGAAGGGACAGGCTTTTTCAGTAGTGCGGTCTTTGGGGTTGTGGTGCAGCCCTTGCAGTAGTTGCTCATGGTGTTGATGTAGTTGGCCGAGGCAGCGTAGGGCTTGGAAGCTATCAGGCCGACCTCTGGCTTCACTCGCTGACCTCGTCATGCAGTTTCCCCTCCAGAAGCATAGATGCCTGCTCCAAACTCTCTATGATGTCCTCAACCTCGTACCAGAATTTGCGGAATTCAAATTGAGGTGTCTCTCGTCAAGCTAGGTAAGGTGGGGAAGAATAAAGAGTAACGTTCAAGGTCTCATCCGATGATTGAGCTGCCTGGATACTGCCTCTTGGATAAGCTGCACTTAGGGACTAAGAGCCTGGTTTACCGAGGGGAGAGGATTTCTGATGGTCAGGCAGTAGCGGTTAAAGTGTTGCGCAGTGAGCGGCCAACGCTGGATGAGTTGATGCAATTTCGCAATCAGTTTGAGATCGCACGCAGGTTAAAGTTTCCCAGCATTGTGCAGCCCTACGAGCTTTTGTCATACCGCCAGAGCTACGCGCTGGTTCTAGAAGACTTTAGGGGAATTTCTCTCAAGCAGTGGCTGGACCAACACCGGGCCGCGGGCAATCCTGGATTGAGCCTGATGGAGTTTTTGGAGATTGCCGAACAGATTGCTGATATCCTGCAGCTTCTGAACGACCACGGCATCATTCACAAAGACATTAAGCCCAGCAACCTGCTAATTCATCCCAAAACCCGGCAGGTGAAGCTAACCGATTTTAGTTTGGCCTCCCACTTACCACGAGAAGCGGCTCCAAGTCAGCGCTGCGGAACGTTAGAAGGAACCCTAGCCTACATCTCGCCAGAACAAACTGGACGCATCAATCGTGCCGTAGACTACCGCACCGACTACTACTCCCTCGGCGTCACCCTATACGAACTGTTAACCGGGCAGAGGCCTTTTACCGCAGATACCCCAATGGGCCTGTTGTATTGTCACATTGCCAAGTCACCGCCACCTATCCAAAGCATTCAGCCGAGTGTACCTGAGGGAATTGCTGCTTTGGTCAACAAGCTGATGGCGAAAAATCCGGAGGACCGCTATCAGAGTGCCGTTGGGCTGCGCCACGACCTCGAGTGTTGCCGAATTCAGCTTGAACAGACGGGGAAAGTTGCCCTATTTCCCATAGGCCGGCGAGATCGGAGTAGCCGCTTTTTGATTCCCGAAAAGCTCTACGGCCGGGAGTGGGAAGTGGCGGCAGTGCTAGCCGCCTTTGAGCGCGTCAGCGGGGTTGGTGCGGCAGGCGGCGAAATAATGCTGGTCGCAGGCCACTCGGGTGTGGGCAAAACAGCCGTGGTCAATGAAGTGCAGAAGCCCATTGTGCGCCAGCGGGGCTACTTCGTTCGGGGCAAGTTTGACCAGCTTAAGCGCAACATCCCTTTTTCGGGCTTTTTGATGGCGTTGCGAGAGCTAATTCGACATCTCCTGAGCGAGCCCGAAGCACGCCTCCAGGAATGGCGCGTCAATATCCTGCGGGCCTTGGGCACCAATGGTCAGCTGCTAATTGATGTGATTCCCGAGCTGGAGCAAATTATCGGCTCTCAGCCTGCTCCTGTGGAACTTTCAGCTCAGGCGGCGCAACATCGCTTTAACCTTCTATTTCAAAACTTTATCCAGGTGTTTGCCGCGCTCCAGCACCCCTTAGTGGTGTTTTTGGATGACTTGCAGTGGGCCGATCTGGTCTCGCTCCAGCTGATGAATTTGCTTGTGGGCGACCTGCAATGTCCCTATCTACTGCTGATTGGAGCCTACCGCAATAACGAGGTGGCCCCGGCGCACCCACTGACGCTGACCCTGGAGACCTTGCGTCAAAGTGGGGCAACGATTAACACCATTACCCTGGAGCCGCTGTCGGCTCAGAGTCTTAGCCAGCTGGTGGCAGACGCTCTGGTTTGTCCTGTGCCCCTGGCCCAGCCCCTAGCCGATCTGGTCTACCAAAAGACTGGCGGCAACCCGTTTTTTGCTACCCAGTTTTTGCAGACCCTGCACCAGGACGGCACCATCATCTTCGATCCAACTCAGGGGGCTTGGCAGTGCAAAATGGCCCAAGCCCGCCTAGCGGCCCTGGGCGAGGATGTCGTGACGTTCATGGCCCAGCAGCTGCAAAAGCTGGTGCCCACAACCCAGGCGATACTGAAGCTGGCAGCCTGCATCGGTAACCCATTTAGCTTGGGGACACTGGCGCTGGCATCAGAGCAACCCGAAACCGAAGTTGCGATCGCGCTATGGAGCGCTCTGGAACTGGGACTGGTGCTGCCTCAAAGCGGCGTATATACCTTTTTCCCCGAGACCGAGGATAGCCTAGGCCAGCCCCTACCGCCCCTAGATACCTCAGAGCTGAGCTACAGGTTTCTGCACGACCGCATTCAGCAGGCAGCTTACTCCCTGATTTCAGCAGGTCAGCGGCCCCAGATCCATCTCACCATCGGTCAGCTTTTGCTGCACAAACTGTCTCTGGCCCAGCGAGAAGAGCAGCTGTTTGCCATTGTCAATCACTTAAATGAGGGGCAGGCGCTGCTGACAGCGGCCTCTGAACGGGAACAGCTGGCCCAGCTAAATTTGCAGGCAGGCCGCAAGGCTAAAGCGGCAACAGCCTATCAAGCGGCGGTGGACTACCTGCGTCAGGGCATCGCCCTACTAGCAGCCGATCCCTGGCAACACCAGTACGATCTGGCCCTAGCCCTGTATCAAGACATTACCGAAGCCGCCTACCTGTGTGCCAACTTTGACCAAATGCAGCAGTGGGCTACTATCACTACCTGCCATGCCCGCACCCTGCTAGATCAGGTGTCCATTTACGAGGTGCGGTTGCTGGCCGATCGGGCTCAGGGAAATTACCTCGCTGCGGTGCACACGGGGCTAGAAGTGCTGCGCGCTCTGGAAGTTGACTTGTCAGCACAACCTTCCCCTGCCCAGGTGCAGCAAGCTCTGGCCGAAACTCGCCAGCTTTGGGCTGGGCAAGATCCTCTGAGCCTGTTGGCGTTGCCAGAGATGGAGGATGCTCAGCGGCTAGCGGCTATGCAGATTATGACAAAGCTAACGGCTCCGGCCTATCGGGCGCTGCCGGCCCTGATGCCGCTGCTGATGGCAAGGCAGGTTGAATTTTCCCTGCGTTTTGGCAACAGTTCGGTTTCAATTTTTTCCTATGCAGGCTATGGCATGGCGCTGTGTAGCATGGGAGACATTGAAGCGGGCTATGGGTTTGGTCAACTAGCACTCGGTCTGTTGGAGCAACTTCAGGCTACTGCCGGCAAGAGCCGGGCTGGGTATCTGGTCCACAACTTCATCAGCCACTGGCGCGACCCCGTTCGCTCTACCCTACCAGCCTTTGTCAAGGCGTACCAGAGTGGTCTGGAAACGGGGGATCTAGAATGTGTCGTGCTCAACGCTCAGGCCTATGGGCACTACGCCTATTTCGCTGGACACGCCCTGAAGGACTTGGCAACGGAGCTAGCCGCCTATCACCAAACCCTGCGCCAGCTCAAGCAGGTGTCCCTGAAGTGCCTGGAAATCGTCCAACAGGCGGTGCTCAATTTGTTGGGGGAGGGGGAAACCCCCTGGCGATTGAGCGGGTCGGTGTATGAGGCCGAGACGTCGGTGCAGTTTCACCAGGAGCATTGCGATCGCACATCCCTCTTCCACTACCACTTCAACCAGACCGTACTTTACTACCTGTTCGGGCAACTTGAGCAGGCAGCCAAGGAGAGCGATCAGGTGGCTACTTACCTAGATGGAGGCCGAGCCCAGTTCCCCATCGCCCTCTATTCCTTCTACGATGCCCTGATTCAGCTAGCTCTCTACAACCAGGCCCCCCTTTCCGAGCAGACCGTTCGCTGGCAACGCATTCAGCAACAGCAGGAAAAGTTAGCCTACTGGGCCAGAGAGGCTCCCAGCAATCACCGCCATCGTTGGCAACTGGTTGAGGCCGAAACTGCCCGGGTAGAAGGTCGCTATCTAGATGCCATGACGGCTTACGATACAGCAATCGACACCGCCAAAGCCAATGGCTTCATACAGGATGAGGGTCTAGCTAATGAACTGGCCGCCAGATTCTACTTAATTTGGGGGCGAGCAAAGCTGGCTCAACCCTACCTGCAAGCTGCCTACTATAGCTACGCCCATTGGGGGGCCCAGGCCAAAACCCAACAGCTCGAATCCCTCTATCCTGAACCCTTACAAGGGGTTCTATCCACGCTGCCGCCATCGCTAGGAGTGCTCAACCCCAGTGATGATGTCAGCAGCCACACCAGTAACACCGCGGCCCTAGATTTGGCCGCTGTCATTGAGGCTTCACAGGCAATCTCACAAGAGCTGCAGTCCGATCAGCTGATCGTCATCCTGATGCAGCTGGTGCTAGAAAATGCGGGGGCCGAACGCGGTGCTCTGGTCTTGCGACAAGCCGATCAGCTTACCGTGGTGGCCCAGTGCCTAAACGGTAAAACCGTCCAGGTGAATCTGGTGCCCCTTCAAAATAGCCGCAACCTGCCCATTAGCCTTATTCGCTTTGTCTATCGCACCACTGCCCCCCTCGTAATCGACGACATGCGGGTCGAGCCGCGATTTGCTGCCGACCCCTACCTGAGGCAGCACTCGCTCAAATCGGTATTAGGGTTACCGTTGATCCATAAGAAGCATGCAATTGGTGTTCTTTACCTGGAAAATAACCTAACCACGGGGGCTTTTACTGCCGATCGAATTCATATTTTGGAAATTCTCTGCACCCAGGCCGCTATTTCGTTTGAGAATGCCAATTTGTATCAGGACTTGCAGCTCAGCAACCAAAATCTGACACAGTCCTTGACGAGTTTGCAAAAACTCCAGTTGCAGCTCTTCCAGGCTAACGAGAAGCTACAGCATGATGCCCTATATGACGGCTTAACGAATCTGCCCAATCGCTCTTGCTTCATGAAGTTACTAAACCATACCATCCAAAGCGGTTCTCACTCCCCTAACCAGCTCTATGCAGTGCTGTTTACGGACTTAGATCGGTTTAAAAATATTAACGATAGTTTGGGTCATTTAATCGGAGATGAATTCTTAAAACTGGCCAGTCAACGGTTACAAAGCTGCGTGCGCTCCACCGATATTGTGGCCCGTTTCGGCGGCGACGAGTTTGCAATCTTGCTAGAAGATTTGCTTCATCCGGATGACGCTATTGAGCTCGCTCAGCGCATTCAGGAACAGTTTTCCCAGCCCTTTAAGGTGGACGATTACGAAGTCTTCTCCACCGCCAGCACCGGCATTACCTACAGCACCCTAAACTATCAAATTGCCACCCACGTACTGCGAGATGCCGATATTGCCCTGTACCAGGCCAAAGCAAAGGGACGAAATCAGTATGTGGTATTCGACCCTGCCATGCAGACCCAAGTGGCAAACCGGCTCCAAATCGAGAATGACTTGCGTCGAGCCATTGATGCTCAGGAATTTTGCCTCTACTACCAGCCAATTGTTTCCCTAGCCACCGGTCAGGTGAGAGGCTTTGAAGCCTTAGTGCGCTGGCAGCACCCCTCGCGAGGGCTCGTCTCCCCGCTGGAATTTATTCCCGTGGCCGAAGAAACTGGCCTCATTAACGCAATTGGCTGGTGGGTTGTAGAAGAAGCCTGCCAGCAGCTCGTGCGCTGGTTAGAGCTGACTTCCCATGCCATCCCGCTGACTATGAACGTTAATTTGTCAGCCATGCAGCTCAAGCAGACCGAGTTAGCTGAGCGGCTAGAGTCAGTCTTACAGGCGACCCAAATTCCTAAAGAGTGCCTGAAGCTAGAGATTACCGAAAGCTGCATCCTCGAAACCTTTACCTCCGAGGCTCAATCCCTGAAACGGTTAAAGGCGTTGGGTGTAGGACTTTGCATCGATGACTTTGGCACAGGCTACTCTTCCCTTGGTCGGCTGCATGAGTTTCCCATTGATACGCTTAAGATTGACCGCTCTTTTGTGAAACGCCTGAATCAGAGTTCTCCAGAGACGGTGCAGATGATCCTTACCTTGGCCCACAGCCTAGATATGGATGTCGTTGCCGAGGGCATAGAAACAGAAGCCGAACTCGACGTCTTAAAGGGACTGGGGTGCGAATTTGGCCAAGGCTATTGGTTCTCCCCACCCTTAAATGCTGAGCAAGGCAACCAATGGCTCCGCCTCAAGTGATAGAACCCTAATTAACCCCTCTTTGGTCACTTTGGTGGAAGTAAACTGAAGGAAGAAGAGTTGTAATAGGGTAGGAGCGATGGTTATTCCTCGTATTGCCCGCCGAACCGTTAGTTTTGTGGATGAGTACTGCCAAGCCTACCGAAACCTGTTTAACGATGTTCGCAGCTTTGAGTGTTTTAAGTACCTCCATGTTGGTCCAATGGGCGAACTCCCCCGTAAAAGCTTATCTGCTATTGCTCGGGTTGTTGGGCTCAAAGATAGCCAGAACCTGCATCACTTTCTGCATCCTGCGGTGTGGGACACAAGCCAATTAAGGTCAAGACGATTGCAGTTGGTGAAGTCAGTGCTTGGCGATATCCCCATCATCCTCATCATCGACGAAACGGGTGACCGTAAAAAAGGGAACGCAACGGACTATGTAGCTACAGCGAATTTCACGTGAATAAGCCACAGTGAGCGAACCAAGCAATGGCATTGCTTTCTGAAATCTCCTCGGTGACAATTTGCCTCAGTGCTTGTTGCAGTGCTTGAGGTGT
>NZ_JACJQO010000014.1 GCF_014696715.1 Pseudanabaena sp. FACHB-2040 | reverse complement strand
GCTTAGTTCGTAAGACCTTGTCGTTCTCCAAAAAGTTGAGTAACCACGTTGGTGCAATTTGGTATTTTGTGCATCATTACAATGCCTCTTTGCGTTCTTAACCATTACTATTCATCACTACCCAAAAAGGAATGTCTTGATGATCTCGCCATTACAACTCCTTTTGATATAGCAATTCTGAATGAGATGTAACGGGGTGCAGGGGCGTGGTTCTCATTCCCCTATCTACAAATAGCCTGTGATTGCTATAGTTTTACCAGACTACGAAAAGTTCAACAGATGTTAACATCTGCGACCATCACTTCATTGAACTTTCACAAACAACTCAAAGTTTTCAGCTTTTGGGCAATTCGACCAAAAGCTGGAACCTCGAAATTTACACTTACATCGGCGCTGCGGTGGATCTGCGCCCACCGCGACTTAGGCAGCCGGTTGTTCCGACTCAAGGTCGACCTGTTCAACTTCAGCTACAGCAATAGGCTCAACGGCAGGAACCTCATCATTTGCAGGCTGTCCATCTGGCTGTTGCCTATAGGTGTCAACCTGCTTAACTTCAGGCGTGGTCTTGGGCTCATGGACCGGCAGTTCATTGTTCCTTTGGGCAGCGCGATTGCTCAAATAAGTAAACCAAGAGGGTGACCAGGATGAGTGGCTGTCTTTGCCAAACGCCCGCTCTTGACCGATTCCACCGGGTCCCGGTAGTAGTCGGTTCATCCAGCTGAGTAAATTGGTCGTTATACCTGGGAACAGACCGTAGAACCGGGCGGTGAGCAAGGTTGGAAACGGTACAACAACTTCCGCAGCACCCCGACGTAACCCAGCAATCGTTGCCCGAGCAACCTTTTCTGCGCTGGCGGAGACCAAGGGTAGCGAATCACTGATGCTGAACCAGGCAAACTCTTTGCGATGCTGCCCCTTAAAGATGGCGTGGTCGACTACGCCCGTGCGAATGAAGCCAGGGCAAACGGTGGTAACGGCAATGCCTGTGCTTGCCAGCTCAGTTCTCATTCCTTCTGACAGCCCAACTAGGGCGAATTTGCTGGCGCAGTAGGCCACCATGTGCGGCGATACAACCTTGCCCCCAATAGATGAGATATTGACGATGCGTCCAGCCTTGCGATCGCGCATCTCTGGCAAAACGGCATAGGTTGTGTAGAGCGGTGCCCAAAAATGTAGCTGCATCAGGTCGTCATAATCCTGCATTGTCAGGTTTTCCAATGGACCTACGATGTCAGCTCCGGCATTGTTAATCAAAATATCGATGGCCCCAAAGCGTTCCCGGACCTGCTGCACCATCTGCTCAACCTGAGCCTGATCCGTCACGTCGCAGGTCAAGGCAAAAATGTCTCCGCCTTGCTGCTCTAGTTCGGTTTGCGCCCGCTCCAGTTCTGCCTCATCTCGCGCACAAATTGCTAACCGAGCACCGGCCTCAACCAGCTGGCGGGCCATGACCAGCCCTAACCCGCGCGAGCCCCCTGTCATCAAGATGATCTTGCCTTGCAGGTCGTAACCCTCTTCGCGCGTGCGGCGATCTAACCAGATGAAGCCGGGCAAAAGTGCATCGCAACAGTTATCAGCCCGAGTAGACTCTGATAGTTGATGTTCATCCCCCGCCTCCTATAGTGTGACCTTCACTGTAGGCAGTGCTAAATGATGGTTTCTCCTTCATAAGGAGAGACTGCCTCAATCAATAGGCAAATTTTTGATAGAGAAGCTTAGTAGCCAAAGTAACAACTGAAGCCAACTGAAGTCAGCAATTGCGGCTAGAGAGCTGAAGGAAATGTTTCGGGTGCTTCCCCCGTTTCCTGGGGAGAACCGCGATCAAGGGGTTCCACTGCCTGCGTCTCATCAATGTGGATGATGGCATCAAACTGATCTGGCAAGCAGGCATAGAAGTAGTGGCTCTGCCGCTCAGCGGTAGGACGATAAATTACCCCAATTGCCCGCTCCAGCCGCTTCTGTCTCAGTGCGGCAACGGCTTGGTTATTACTTCGCAAATTCAGCAAAAAACAGGGCAATTCTGTGCTGTGAAATAAAGCCTCATAACTATCAGGCAGTGCTGGCTGTACCTGTTTGACCTGTGAAGGTTCACCCCAGTTCGATGCTGCCGTTACAGTTCCGGTGTAGGTAGTAAAACCAACTAGAACAGCCTCTTTCCCGTGGCGTTCACGCACCAGCTGACCCACATTCCACTCTCCTATTTGCCCCATATCGGTTGCCCGGGCATCTCCTATGTGAGAGTTATGTTCCCAAACGACTATTTTATTTGACATGCCTTGACGGCCTAGATGAGCCATTAATTGCTCAAGCGTTTCCGCCATGTGTCGATCGCGCACGTTCCACGAATCAACTCGCCCTTGAAACATCGAGCGGTAGTACTCCTCTGCGTTTTTCACCAAACGTGCGTTTTGTTCTGCATAGAAGAACTCATTCGCTGCTGTTTGACTATCGCGCTGGAAATACTTTGCTGTCTGCTGTTGCAGTTCCAACAGTTGATTCACAGTTTCATCTCGACACGACTCCTCTGCGTCAAGGCTGGCGATGTATCCGTACTCCTGGGAATCTCCCTCAAAATACTCAAAGCAAGCATAGCGATCGCGGGCTCGTTGAGCGGCCTCCGGATCAACCCGATCTAAATACTTGAGCACCTCGCCGATGGAGGTATACATGCTGTAAAGATCCAGCCCATAAAAGCCAACCTTAGACCCGCCTGAGGATAAAGTATCGTTGTACTGGCGTAACCAGCCCACAAAATTTACGACATCTGTGTTCCGCCACATCCAGCCAGGAAACTGTCGTAGTCCTTCAAGAGCTTCTTCTGGGGCTAGATCCCCGCTAGAACTTTGGACAAAGCGATTCACCCGATAGCCATCGGGAAAATCTGCCTCTACAGCCACAGCCGCAAAACCTTTCTCTTGAATCAACCGTTTAGTAATCTCTGCACGCTGTTCATAAAACTCATGAGTTCCATGAGTTGCTTCGCCAAGTAAAACTAAACGAGCATCCCCAACTAAATCCATCAAAGGCTCGTAATCGGAGGTTGCGCCCACTAGCGGATAAGCTACCTGCCGTACAGCATGAGCAATGTCTGTGACTGTGGTGTCTGGCATCGTTTCTTCAACTACCCACATTCAGTAGAGTTTGAGGAATCACGCACTGTTCAAGCGCAATCATCTGCTTGCGCGCTCTCCGCTATGACGCCTTACGCAACTAGCCTAAATATCTGAACCCATCTTTTCCTCCAGCGTTGGAGACAGATTCATTTGTAGAGTTCTTAAGCTTCACACAGGCAGTTTTGGTCTGTCCAGTATTTATTCAGCAGCTTCGCTACGAGAACCTTGAAAGTATGGTTGCGCTTTGGACGCTTCCAGAATTTGGCTGGCAACCGACAGTACGACCGTAGCCAGCAGATAATGCATCCGGTCGTACTGAATATAGGTAGTATGCAGATGATTTCTCAAAAACTTTTATATCTAAAGCTAGCCTACAAGCTGATAGGCACCGCCTTGCTTTAATGCTCGCTGATAAGCTGGGCGGGCGTGAATGCGCTCAAGGAAATTAGTCAACATTGGGCGACTATTATCCAAACCTGCCCGTGCAGCAGCTGCCTCAATTGGAAAACTCATCTGTATATCAGCAGCTGTGAAATCATTGCCTGCAAACCAAGGACTTTTCTCTAATTCTGCTTCTAAGTAATTGAGGTGTAGCGCGATCTGAGGGCCAATGAAAGCACGCTTAGTCCGGCTTGCGATCTGCTCCACAATTGGTTTAACGAAAAAGGGTACGGGTTGCTGCTCAATGCGATCGAAGACCAGCTTTAGCAGCAAAGGTGGCATGGCTGATCCTTCAGCGTAATGTAACCAGTAGAGGTAGCGCCACCTCTCTGGGGTTCCTGAGGGCGGTGCCAATTGTTCGCCACCGTACTGATCGACCAAATATTCAATGATGGCTCCAGACTCCGCTAAAGTCATTGTTCCATCAGTGACAACTGGCGATTTACCAAGGGGATGAACCTGACGCAGAGATACTGGTGCTAGCAGCGTTTCGGGGTCACGTTCATAATACTTTATGTCATATTCCAGCCCCAGCTCTTCCAACAACCACAAAATGCGCTGGGAGCGAGAATTATTCAGGTGATGAACAGTAATCATCAAATTGCTCTACTCGTTCTATGTCTGCTGTGATGTATCTAGCATGCTAAATTCTTACACTAAAGAATTTGAATCTTAAACTACCTATTTAAGTTAGAACACGCTCTATTGCCATATTCTATCCACCATTATTGCCAAGCGGTTATTGACTAACAGCTGCCTAAGCACGTATAGGGTTAAGCCAAGGCCAGCGTCATTGTGGAGGGGGTCAGCAGTATTGCGATCGCAACCATGCCCAGGCATGCTGCTACATGACAAGGGCTTTTATAGTCGCTTACCTCCTGTGGTGTGCCGTGCGTGAATACGGGCAAAATCTGCTTCGGTTTGCTGTGAGGCCTTCGAGTTAGAGCCTGTATCCGGATAAATGCCCACAAACTGCTTTGGCGTCATGCCCTTAACCTGCTTAAATACGCGGGTAAAGTGGGACTGATCGGTAAAGCCAAACAGATAGCTGGCTTCAGAAAGAGTCATTGCTCTTTTTTGTAAGGCCTGGGCAGCGTGTTCAATGCGGCGTTTCAGCAGGTACTTGTGGGGCGTGAGCCCAGTTGCCGCTTTAAACAACCGAGAAAAGTGAAATTTGCTCAGACCCGCCTCCAACGCCAGATCGCTAAGGCCGATATCCTCGCTCAGGTGAGCTTCGATATAGTCAACCACACTGCCCAGCCGTTGCCGGTCAATGATCTTAAGGGAGCTAAAATCGAGCGGGCTAGCGGTACTGTAGTGATTTACAAAGTGCGCCGCCAGCGCGGTAGTGAGCGTATCCCCGTAGAGCCTACCGTTGGGGCCGCCGCTTTCAGCTTCGATCAGCAGCGCCTGCATTAAGACCTGAATGTGCTTGTCTTGAGCTTAGTGCTGCCGCCTGAATACCTGGCGCTCAACTAGAGGATGGTCAGCTAGAGCATCAGCGATCTTAGCCGGGTCAAGCGTTAGCAGCGCAAACTGATTGTAAGTACCAATGCGGTGGGAGAACGGAATGCCTGCTGGGTTAATCCATAGGTCGCCAGTTTCATAACGGTGAGTTTTGAATGTCTTGCCGTCTTTCCACTCCCACTCGAAGGCTGGGCCAGTGTTCATAGCGAAGTAGTGCTGAGTGACGGTGACATCTTGGGGCGTAAATCCTTCGTTTTCGCCTTTTTCGAGGTATATCCCTTCCCAGGGCAAGTCTTTGCTCGACACCAGAATACGGCCCGCGTTGACATCCGGGTTGGGCTTTAGAGTCTGGCTATCGACAAAGGCAATCTGGCTTTGCATGGCGGTTCAAATAGCGACTCAGGTCAGGTTAAAAGCGCCTCATGGCTGCTAAGGCAGCATCCCTTAGGAATTGCAGGAGAAGGTAAAAGGCGTTGTCAGCAGCAAAACTGCCGCAGGAGTGGCTACATCTACTGGGTTCAAGCGATCAATTTAACTCTCAACAGACCCGTGAGCAATTTTCTACCAAGATTTAGCAAGTAAATACAAGATCCGTTTGCAGATTTCCTCGATAGTAGTTCTTGTCAGGCGCTGAAAGGCACAACGCTATGGTTGAATCTAGCCACTAAAACAGTTTGCACTCAGTTTAGAAGCGAATTTTGAATTCTATAGGGAGACACTCCATGAAATACTTGCTTAGTGCTGCGATCGCATCCACCGCAATCCTCATAGCCGCCACTGCTGAAGCTGCCCAAGTCAGACAAGTCACCTTCGAAAGCCAGGGTGAGACGCTGGTGGGCAACCTGTACCTGCCGGATAATTATACCGCTGGGCAAGAGCTACCGGGCATTGTCGTGACCGGCTCTTGGACCTCCGTTAAAGAGCAGATGTCGGGGCTCTATGCAGAGGAGCTGGCCGATCGCGGCTTTGCAGCACTGGCATTTGACTTTCGCAATTTTGGCGAGAGTGAAGGGGCAATCCGGGCGCTGGAGAGCCCTGCGATGAAAATTGAGGATATCCAGGCGGCAGCCACGTTTATGCCAACGCTGCCTGAGGTGGCAGATGAGCAGATAGGGGGTCTGGCGATTTGTGCTTCGGCTGGCTACATGGCACATGCGATCGCACAAGGTGCCCCTCTACAGTCCTTTGCCACCGTCGCCGCCTGGCTGCACGACGCTGAAACGGCCAGAGCCCTCTACACTCCTGATCGCTACGATCGACTGATTGCCGCCAGTCAGCAAGCCGCTGCCCTTTATACAGCCGAGGGCACCGTGGAATACACGATAGCTGCTACCAATGATGAAACCATTGATCTGGCTGCCATGCGCTGGGCCGACCCCAGTTTTTACTACACCAGCCCTGATCGGGGGGCGATTTCCCAGTACGACAACCGATTTCCCGTCATGGCCTGGGAGGGCTGGCTGACTTTTGATGCGCTGGCTGCCGCCGATGGAATTGACGTGCCGTACTTTATGGTGCACGGTGATCAAATGGCTATACCTGACAATGCCAAAGCCTTCTATGCCAGCGTCGATGCGCCTAAATCCATGCAGTGGATTGAGGGCTTTCAAATGGACTACTACGACCAGCCTGATCTGGTTAGCAATGCCGTTGATTTGGTAACTGACCATTTCCGTCAAACTTTGCAGTAAGGCCGGTTCAGAAAGGAGTCCGTCATGACAGAAAACGCTCCCATTGCCCTGGTCACAGGTGCTAATCGCGGTATTGGCCTAGAAGTCGCCCGTCAGCTAGCCCAAAAGGGAATCACCGTTTACCTGGGTGCGCGTGATCTAGAGAAAGGCCGCGCCGCAGCCCAAGCCCTAGCAGCCGAAGGGCTCAGCATCATACCCTGCCAGCTCGACGTTACCCGCCCGCAGGACATCGAGCAGGTTGTCAGCCAAATAGAGCAGGCTCACGGTCGCCTGGATATTCTCATCAACAATGCCGGCATTCTCTACGACACCTGGCAGACAGCCGCAACGGCTGACCTGGCAGTAGTGCAAGAGGCCCTTGAGACCAACACCTTTGGCCCCTGGCGCACCTCCCAAGCCTTCATTCCCCTGCTCAAGCACAGCCCCCATGGCCGCATTGTTAACGTCTCAAGCGGGGCCGGATCGCTTCAGGACATGGGCGGCAGTACCCCTGCCTACAGCGTGTCCAAGGTAGCCCTCAATGCGCTGACTCGCATGCTGGCGATCAACTTGCAGTCCTCAGGGATTTTGGTAAATGCTGTTTGCCCCGGCTGGGTCGCCACCGATATGGGCGGAAGCGGTGGTCGCCCCGTTGCAGAGGGCGCTGCTAGCGTGCTCTGGGCTGCCCTGCTGCCGGAGGGCGGCCCCACCGGAGGCTTCTTCCGTGACGGTCGCCCTGTAGCCTGGTAAACCCAAAAGAAAAACGCTCACTGTTCAGTTCGCATTCAAATCTTTAAGTCAACCTATCTAGGCAAGTTTGCAATGAAATCTGTTGTTGTTGGAGCGCTCATTATGGCCCTAGCCCCTGCTCCCGCGTTTGCCCAAACCGAAATAGAACAGGCTGCTATTACAGTCTTGGTAGAAAGCATTGCCACCTTGGCCGACCAGGAAAATTTTGAGAGCCTAGAGGCCCTCTATGCCGATGAGGTGCAGATCGACTACACCTCCCTCTTTGGTGGAGCCGCGCAGACTCACACGCCTGAAAGCCTTATGACTGCCTGGGCTAACGTTTTGCCCGGCTTCGATCAAACCCGCCACAGTCTCTCAAATGTTCAGGTAGAGGTGAACGGCAGCACTGCCACGACAATCGCTGATGTTGTTGCCATCCATTACCTTGGAGACAGTTACTGGCAGGTATCGGGTCAGTATGTCTACCGTCTGGCTAAAGAAGAAGCAGGCTGGCAGGTGACGGAAATGGCCTTTAATCTTGAAAACGAGTCGGGCGATCGCACACTGCTTGACGCTGCTGCGGCCAGGGTTGCGACAGATCCCGTCAGCTACCTTCAGCGGCAGCAAACCGAGCAGGCTGTACGCAACTTTCTCACAAGTCTTGAGAACAAGGACATGGAAGCGTTTGCCCAGGTCTGGGCAGAAGATGCAGTGCAAGATATGCCCTATTCCCCCGAAGGGTTTCCCAGACGCGTTGAGGGCAGAGAGAACCTAATTCGGCACTACGCTGGCTGGCCTGAAACCAGCGGCCAAGCAAATTTTACCCGTGAACTTGTGTTCTATCCTATGCAGGACCCAACAATGGTATTTGCTGAGTGGCACGGAGTCGTTGAGATTGTGCCCACGGGTCGAACCTACGATCAGCGCTACGGCGGCTTGTTCCACGTCGTAGACGGCAAAATCGTCCTATTTCGAGAGTACTACGACCCCATTGTGTTTAAGTACGCCTTTGGCCTAGAGGAAGGAGAAAATTTTGGTAACTCCCCATCTAACCGATAGCGTAGGAAAACCCTGCAATACAGTAACTTGCGGTTGAGTAAACCATAGTAGAGGGAGGTGAAGATATTCCTACACTGTGTGCACACCCCATACTCGACTGATTTGCGCCAACGTATCGTGGCTGCCTACTAAGTCAATGAAGGCTCGCAACGTGAACTGACCCAGCGCTTCAAAGTGAGCCTCTCCTTTGTTCGAGACCTGCTGCGCCGCTACCGCGAAAGCGGAGATATTAAGCCGAAGGGGTAAGCGTTACAACGATGCATCGAACCGTACAGTACCTCAACCTGAGCGTCAAAAAAGAACGCTCATTGGCAGTGAGCAACTGACTCCTTGCGTAGTACAACTACGCTTTGACTACCGAGATTGGAGTTTTACAATTGACCCACGCAATCTGGTGTTTGTCGATGAAGCAGGGGTCAATTTGGCAATGACTACTAACAACCAGTAAGGCTTGCAGCTCTTACCACAAGCCTCGGCTGAGAGCGTCTTTTTCCTCTGAGTCGAGGCCTTCTAGCGGCGGTAGGTCTGTCATGGCAAAAGCTTACCATCCTTCTTTATCAGTTGAGAACAGTCAATCCAGTTGAGCAATTGCTTTTGTACTTAATCATCTTATCTACCACCTTAAAATTGTAGAGTTGGCCATCAATTCAAGGAACTATCGTGATTTGATTGGTCTGACGCACGTTGATCTGTCTGATGCACGGTGCGATTGATGATCGCGAGTAAAACGCACGCGCCGATTGCGAATATTCCGTTACCGATGAGATCAACAACACCCTTGGAACCAATAGTCGGAAGTTGAGGGAAGCCATACCAGGCATAAGTCAGCAGTGCTCCACCTGCAAGTGCTAGCTGATGTGCATTCCCCCACTCTTGCGATCGCGACCAATAAGAGACGAGTTTGATCATCAGAATATATAGAACAAGGTACATCCCGACGAGTGCCCAGCCAGGGACGAAATCAACCACTAAATTGGATGCCATAAACACACTCGACGTGAGCAGTGAAACTAGACCCACAACTCTCGGACTCGGTGCTCTGCGTGTGATCTGTGATCGCAGATAGGGACGAACCTTAAAGGCAAAAACGACGATGGCGACAATCGCGATCAAGCTTCCAATCAACTGTGGGGGAGAGGCTAGAAAACGTTCCTGGAAATAAAAGGCGACGAAACCTAGCGCTGCACCCAAGAAAAACAGAAGGGTCGTGACTGCTAAACCAGCTTTGCCTAACCAGGGGGTCGTTCTTCGGTTGGGAACTAAGGTTTCAACCAGTGCGATCGACACACTCATACTCCAAACAGTGTGTAAGGTCAGGACCATCAGCGTCCACCACGCACCCATGCCGATTGCGGGAATATAAGCGGTATCCAGCAGGTTCAAGCCAAAAATCGAGGGGTTGAATAACGTTTGATTGACGAGTCCTTCTAGAAACACGGCATATGCTAATCCAAGCAAGATCATTGTCCGCCAGCCTCGGTTCGTGCGGCGCGTAACTTCGCGGATCAAAAGTGCCCCAGTGCCATACCCCAGCGCAACAAACGGTCCAGCAGTGAGCAGCAGGTCAATTGATATATTACCCAGCAGAAATTCTGCGATTAGAGGCGAGAGAAGGAATAGTCCGATTGCAGGCGCAATACGTTTCAAGTTATTCAGCATGTGCAGAAAAAATCTAAACTATTAATATGTGTAAGTCTTATAAATAAGACAAGAGTGACAGGAAACAACATGGGATGCCCAAGTTTCCACGTCAGGAATTATTTTAGTTATATCAATCCCCCAACTCTTGCAATGTCTGTTGTGCCCATAGAGCTGCTTGAAGCCGGCTGGAAACGCCAAGTTCACCTAAGATTCGAGTAATGTGGTTCTTGACGGTTCCTTCTGAAATAAAAAGATGATTCACAATGTCGCGATTGTTGAAGCCTTGTGCAATCAGATTTAGAACTTCAAGCTCGCGGTCTCTAAATTGCACATTCTGAAGGTTATAACTCATTGTCAACCCTTCTTGTCTTCAATGTCTCAGTCAGGGCTAATTCATCTTTCTATCATCTATTAAAATTTCTCTGACGGACCCTGACGAAAGTCACGAAAGAGGCGATCGCATCCTTTTGAATTTGCAAGAGCTCAGCAGATCCTTCTCTACCAGCCCCAGCGGTTCTACTAGAATGGCAGCCCTGTGCCGACAGGGAAGCGAGCAGAATGTCTCAGTCTGCCACGATGCGAACCAGGGTAGACAGGGCGGCAAGTTTGGTAGTATCTACCCCTCGCGCCCCACCTCGAACTTCAACGTCTCCCCGTGTGTTGCGGTCAATATCGCCTAGCAGGTTTTCGACTACGTCTACAGGTTCATCGTTTTGCAACCCGATAGGGTTGCCGCTGCGAGTTTGATTTTCCTCAGCGATTTGCTGCAGGCCACGCAGGGCATCCCGCAAGGGGCTGGTGCTGGCAATGGTCAAGATCTCAGCATAACCAGAGCTGCTGAGACACAGGTGAAAGGCTTCGCTGGGGTCGGCGCAGTAGTTGCGGTTGCGATCGCGACTCAGTTCCTGACGGGGAATCATCACCGATTGCCCCGGCTCTAAAAGAGACTCGCTTTCGGGGGCATCCCAGTCAGTAGGATGCAGCACCGTGATCCGGCCAGATCCCCCGATGGCCAGAATGCCGATATAGAGGTTGCGATCCTCGGCATTGGTGACATTCACCACAATTTCTGTGCCCGACCTCAACTCTCGCACAGGGCCATCGAGACGCTGGGCCACTAAACCCTCCTGGCTGCCTCGGCTGGCACTGCGTCCCACTGCTACCGCACTATCTACAGGCTGTACGGCCACATTGACGCTGAGATTAGAAGTATCGCTGTTGAGGACAGAGCGCAGCACCCGTCCGGCAAGCAGCAGCTTGAGCGGGGCATTGAGCCGCTCGATGCCGGCAGCAATGGGCTCATTGGGTTCTCCAAAGCTATCGCGAATGGCCACTAGCCCCGGCGTGAACAAACCAATGCTGCCGATCTCACCCACATTCCGGACAGCTTCAGCGGTTGCGATCGCACGCCCTGCTTCGGTCATCCGTCCCAGCAGGTAGTGAGGGCTATTTTCCCCATTCACGGCGACAGGTTCGATCCGGTTGAATCGGGCAAGTTGCGATCGCGCTTCCACGAGGTCTGAGCCTAGGGAAGGATTTAAGCCTACTCGCAGGGTCAAATCAGCCGGAACGCCCCGCACTCGCTCGCGCAGCAGCATTCCGGCTTGAGGAACAGAGCGTGCGCCCTTCAAAACCCCATAGCCTTCTAAACCCACGCGCCGAGTTTGCTCAATCTGGCCCGTCTCATTACCATTGGCATCGGTAATTGAAAAAATCGCTCCTGACTCAAAGGCATCCAAACTTTGAGATGAAACGCCTCCCAGCCAAAACCTGACCTCCCCATTTTCAGTGCCTAAGATCACCGCCTCTGCCGCCGGAACCTGGGGGCGGCTGAAATATAGCGGCTCTTGATCATAGTTGCGGCCGGGTTCAATCTCATAGATGGGCGATTGCACAATGCGGGCACTATTGGCCACATCCCGCGTACTTCGCGCCAGATCGACAAAGACTCGCTCTAGGGGCAAACTACCCGGCTGCTGCCAGAGGTAGCGGGTAAGCGCATAGGTAAACGCCCCAGCATAGAACTGCCCCGGCCCCGCAGCCCCAAAGGAAGCGTCTGCCGCTAGCTGATTGGCCTGAGCCGATCCCAGGGCAACCCCTTTGGCAATGCCGCGAGTACGCCGCTCTTTCAGCTCACGGGGCGACCATCCCAGATGCGTCATCCACTTTTCCTGAGCGGCAATTTCTTCATCACTAGGGCCTGCTTCTCCGAGCCCTACCCGTGACTCAACCGCCCGGACGAGCAAGTCCCCTCGGGTGCCCCCTCCCGAGTGGCAGCTATCTAGCATCACCGTGACCTGGTCGGTCTTGAGCGCCGACATCAGTAGAAATAAGGTCTTGCCCATGATGTCGTTGACCTGGCTATCACGAGTATTGGTTCGGGCATCGTAGGGCAGCATGGTACCGTTATAGCCCTCGACCCCGTCATAGCCTGCCCCCTCTGGCAAAGCAATGGGGTCAGGGTCTCTCACCAGCGAGCCATGCCCTGAAAAGTGAAATACCACCCCATCTCCTGGCTGCGCCTGAGCAATCAGATGCGACTCAAAAGCATCGAGGATGTTCTGGCGGGTAGCTGCCGCATCCGTCAAGATCAAAATATCGTTTGGGCTAAAGCCAAATCGGTGCACCAGCAGTTCCCGCTGCATCCGCACATCGTTTAAGCAGCCCCGCAAAGAGGTGACTTCAGCCGGATACTCATTAATTCCCACCAGCAGCGCCAGCTTACGAGACGGGCTCTGGGCTAGGGCTCGGCCATAGCGGTCGGCCTGCCGCCGCACATCGAGCTGGCTCAAACCAGCTGCGGCCAAGGCCGACCCGGCAAACTGCAGAAACTGACGACGCTTGATGCTGGGCATGGTCAGAACTCCTCAGATAGCGAGAAACAGCAAGGTGAGCCACAACTTGTGCTCGTACTGTCCCATACATCTAGCAGGCGGCAACTTATTCACTCTCAAAACTTAAGGCAGCTTGAAAGCCTCAGCCACCCCCTATTCCTCAGCCTAGAGCGCTGCAGAATTCCCACGTCTACGATTTAGCTGTCATAGGGAATGGCAGTGGAGCCAACGGGCCGATCTTTGATGCAGCCTGACGGGGAAGGGGCCGTGAATAAGTCCTCAAGGCTTAGCCATAGGGGATGATGACACTCACGCAGCAACGCTAGTACTCCGGCAGCTAGCCTTGCTTTCCTAGCCGCTACAGCCCCAATGGATTTCCCGTGACTCAATGCAAAACTAGTAACAGCTCAGCCCCCAAAATCATGGACACGGCATTTCAATATTGGCAACTAGTCTGTTTGACCAGCTCAGGTCGCCACCAGATTCAGGTACTACCCCAGGTGCAAATCTGGATTCAGCAAACCTTCTCTAACTTGATGATTAGCCCGGATCCTCTAGAGAACGCTTTGCAAAAGCCCCTCATCACGCTCTGGCAGTCAGGCACAGAGGATGCCGCCCTAGCTCAGCTTAGTTTGCGGTGCTTTATTACCCATCAAATTCGAGGGGCCTGTATTCGCTTGACCAATCAGTTTGGTGAAGACTACGGCTTTACTGCCCCAGAACTACTTGCCCAAGTGCTTGATGATGATGGACGAGTTGCCGCTGACTATCGCCCCTTTACTCTCGAAATCTTGGAGAGCTATGACCCTATCAAATCGGCACTGAGTACCTGGAGCAGCCGGTTGACCTGCAACCACCCAGCCCTCAACCGACTGCTGTTAGAAAAAGGGCTATATCGGGCCAGCGATTGGGCTATTCTCAATGACACCAGCCCAGAGCAGGGGCAGCGCATTCTGCGGACTTATCATCTCTGTAGTGAGTACGAAGTTGCCCAGGGAACAGCGTTGCTGGAGCAGTATCAGCGGGTCTACTGCCGCGATCGCATTTCCCAACGCCAATCGGGGGGGCCTCGTCGCTGTCAAACTCCTACCTCAAAGCAGCTACAGGAGATGGTCCCTGAGCAAGATCCTAAAACAGTCCTGGTGCGACTACAGCAGCTCGCTAGCCAGCTGCGCCAGTATCGCATCCACGTCCGGGGTGGTAACCCAGTGCCCTACTCAGAAGACACTGATTGGGGGCAAATTCCTGCCCCCTCGGATACACCCGATGAGCAGGACGAGTTTTTGCAGGCTTACCGTCAGGCGCTAGAGAACTGTCTAGGGGATGCGATCGCACACGTCATCCAGCACAACATCACCCGACTGCGAACCCGCCAGCCCCCCCAAGATCAAGCCTACGTACAGGGGCTGCATCTGTTTCACTGCCTGGGTCTGGCGATGGGCAAGCTGGCAGCTCAGATTGGCCTGAGCACTCAAGTTCAGGTTAACCGGCTGCTACAGCTCAAGCGCCTGCGCTCAGACGTGCGGCATCAGTTAATTGCCCAACTCTGCGAAAGGGTTCGTCACCAAGCCCTCAGCTACATTTCAGCAGACCGGCTACACGCCATCGACCACACTCTAGAGCACCTCCTGACTGAGGAGGTAGACCAAATCATCAAAGACGCCACCACCGAAGCCCAAATTCCTAAAGGACGTAGCGCCAAAAGCCTGTTTGCTCACCAGCTCTGCTCCACCATTCATCAATTCATGCCTGATTCGGAGTAAAAATTATGGTTTTTTCCTCTTCACACCCACCCGCTAACCTAAGTTCTATGAGTTATTCCGCCGAGCCACCCGATTTCGAGTTTGACCCCCTCCGGCCCACGACGCTCAGGCTGTCTGCGGCGGCAGTCGATTGGGCTATTCAAATGAGCCAGCAAGCGCCCGAGACAGATCAGCAGTGGCCCACGTTTCTGCGGGCGATGGCCCTAAAGGGCCTACAGCAATGGCTCGAAGCCGGTGCCCTAGATATCGCTCTTTACTACGACTTGCACCGGCCCCCGGCTTTGGAGGTCAACTGCCGGGTCAGCGATTTTCGCCTTTGTTTAGTCGCCCAAGGCAGCCTCAGCGATACAGTCGTTGCCGTTCCCCAAGCCACCCTCGATGACGCCAGCAACTTCGCCCATCTCTATATCCTGGCCGAGGTGCAGGAAGAGGCTGACCAAGTCACAATTCTCAATGGGCTACGGCGCGACCGCCTGTTGGCCTATCATCAGCAAGTTGGGCTAACTGCCAGCAATAATGGCACCTACAGCATTCCAGTCCAATGCTTTGACACTGCCCCAGAGGACGTGCTGCTATACCTGTCATGCCTCAACCCACGACACCTAACGGCTCCCCAGCCAGCAGCTACAAACCAAACCAGATTGCAAGCCCTAACCTCAGCAGCAGGCGGCCTAATCAATACTGGCCGCTGGCTGCAAGACCAGCTCGATGCCGTGGCCGATAGCTTGGCCTGGAGGCTGATGCCGCCCTTGGCCCCGGCCAACGCACTAATGTCTATCCGCACCCCAACTGAACAGCTAGAAGCCGTCTTACGAGAACTTGAGCCCTCGGGCATTACGATTTCACCCCAGGCCCGGGGAGCCTATACTGACCTGCAGCCCCTGGGACTGCCCTTTCGCCTGTATGCCCTGACCTGGACCCTGTTTGACTCACAGGCCCCAGAGTGGTCCCTATTCCTATTTTTGGGTCCGGTTCCCGGAGAGCAACTGCCCATTGGCACCCGGTTAACTGTGCGAGACGACACAACCACGCTGGCCGAGCAAACCTTGAACCAGGAAGCTGAGTCAGCCTACCTCTACACCCAGGTAATCGGTACTTGGGATGAGCAGTTCACAGCCACGATTGAACTCCCCAGCGGGACGGCCCTCCACTGGCCCCCCTTTGTCTTTAGGCCAGATGCTTAGCCTGCCCCTGGGTAAGTTCCCCGTTTCTGTTCCCCTCTTCTTTCTCTGCCATGACCTACCGGCTAAATGTTCATAAAATTGACCAGAGCTGCCTGTTTGAATTGGCTTGGGGCAAAGGACAGCGGTTGACAGCTAGTCTGGCCTTTCCAGCACAGCTTATGGGGCTTTATGACACTTGGCGGCGGGCCTACCTGGGCTACTACAAGCAGGCTTTACGGGGGCGGGTAGGGGCAATAGGCCAGGTCACCTCACTGGATGTCAACTGGCACAGCAATCTAGTCCTAGCTGAAGCCAGGCTCCTCTCTGAATTTCACAAGTGGTTGAAGCATGGCGACTTGTTTGACCTGCGGGCGGAGCTGACAAAAGCTTCTGAGAAAGTTGCTGCGGGTTCTAGCAAATCACCTGGAGCGGCTAAGGCAGAGCTGTTCTTGACCTGCACTCCCTTGGAGATGGCCCGCCTGCCCTGGGAAACTTGGGAATTTGGCCAACACATGCAAATCGTGCGATCGCCTGCCAATATTCGTTCAGAAACGGTAGACCGACAGCCCTTCCGCCGAGGTAAGACAAGGGTGCTGGCTATTTTAGGCGACGAAACAGGGCTGAACTTTGAGGAGGAGCGCAATGCCCTCAATGCCCAGAAAAAGCTGCTCGATATTCACTATACCGGCTGGCAGCCAGGGGAAAATACTGCTTCCCTCAGGGAACGCATTTGCCGAGAAATAGCTGATCCCCTGGGTTGGGATGTGCTGTTTTTTGCAGGCCACAGCAATGAAGCAGCGCTGCTCGATGGGCAGGTTGCGATCGCACCCAAAACCACTATTTCTATCAAGGAGCTCAGTCCCTATCTCAAGCAGGCTCAGCAACGAGGGCTGCAGTTTGCCCTGTTTAACTCCTGCAGCGGTTTGGACATTGCCAACGCGCTAATTGACCTGGGGCTAAGCCAAGTAGCCATCATGCGGGAGCCCATTCACAACGAGGTGGCCCAGGCATTTCTGGTGCAGCTTTTGCAGCGATTGGCCCGCTATGAAAATGTGCAGGAGGCTCTGCTAGGAGCCTGCCAGTTTTTGAAGCTGGAGCAAAATCTCACCTACCCATCAGCCTACCTGGTGCCCTCGCTCTTTCGCCATCCTGAGTCGGTGCCCTACCGGGTGCAGCCCGCCGGGTTGCGAAAAGCCCTGCAGCACTTTCGGCCCAGCCCTTGGGAAGCAGCGGCCATTGGGGTCATAGCGGTACTAAGCCTACTGCCCCCAGTGCAAGACTGGTTGCTGAGCCAACGAGTGTGGGCTCAGGCCGTTTACCGGGATGTGACGACTCAGTTAGCCCCAGCAGCTACCCCAATTGTGCTGGTACGAATCGACGATCGCACCCTCCAAGAACGCCGCATTCTAAGACCATCCCCCATTGATCGCACCCTGTTAACCGATATTGTTACCCAGCTGGCCGCTCTAGAAGCCAAAGTTGTAGGCATTGACTATTTGCTTGATCGACCCACAGACAATGATGCTGAGTTGAGGCAGGCCCTAGAGCAGGGAGTAGAGCAAAACCAGCAGTGGTTTGTCTTTGCCACTAAGCGCAACGATCCGGGGGATTGGCTCACAGTCTACCCTGATGTTGCTTCTACTAATTGGGTGTTGACAGGAGATATTCGAGTGCCTTGGTGGCACGTCCATCTGCGGGGCTGGTCAGAGCGCCCTTTGCCCTTTAGCTACCAGCTTGCGATCGCGCACTACCTCACCCAACCCGAGCACCAGACCTCAGATATTCCCCGCCCCAATCTGCAAAGCCAAAAATCACTTCAAGCTTTAGTGGAAGGGTACTGGGAAGCTACCCATGGAGGGCAACCGCCTTTGTCGGAGCGGGCTAATTTGAGCATTTTCACCAACTTGTCGCGCTGGATATACCAGCGTTGGCTGCATCCTATCCTAGATTTTTCCCTTCCCCCTGAGCAGGTCTACAAGACCATACCAGCCTGGCAACTATTGCAAGAACCCAACCGGGGACTACAGGAGGCAGGCCTGTCGACTCTTCAAGGGCAAGTGGTGATCGTGATAGCTGGGGGTTACGACGAAGTTGGAGAAGATACCTGGCCTCTGCCCTCTGCAGTTGCCTACTGGCGAGACCAAGCGGTAGGGGTGCTCAGTGGTGGAGAAGCCCATGCCTATATGGCGCACCACTTTTTGACAGGGCACATGGTGATGCCTATTCCAGATTTATGGATGGTATTGGCCGCTGCTCTTGGCAGCAAGGCACTGTTACTAGGTTTAGGCCATCAGTTTAAGCGCTACCCAGTGAGATCGCGCTGGATCTTTGCCGGGGCAACTGCAGGCTATGGACTGCTGTGCCTACAACTCTATGTCAGCGGGCTGGTTCTAGTGCCCTGGTTCCTGCCCTCTGCTACCGCAAGTTTGTATCTACTGCCCTTATTGAGAAACAATTCCCATGAATCTACATAAACTGCTACGGACCTGTCTGAACTTAGTCGGGATCGCCGCTGTTAGCATCTCCACCCTATCCACAGCAGCTACAGCTCAGAGCTTGCAGCCTCCTGTGCCGCTAGCTCGGCAGCAAATATGGAGTTTTCTCCGCCGTGAAGCGGAAGATCGTCGAGAGAGCAGAAATGGAGGCCCCAGGATACCTGGTCAGTGTGAATTGACCCCTAGAGACCAGCTGGTATGGAATCGGACTCCCCTCTTCATCTGGCAAGGGTTAAACAGAGTAGGACTAAGCAGCCCTAATCAAGGAATCCTCTGGCAGGAGACTGCAACAGCAGGAGAGGAGCAGGTGTACCGGGTTGCACATTCTGGAGCGCCCCTCGAAGCCGGAACCTATGATTGGCAGTTCTTCATGATTGCGCCAACGCACGTATACGCCACCTCGTTTGAAATTATGGATGACGAGGCCTACGAGCGCATCGCAGCCGAACTTGAGACCTTGCAGGCAGACTTGGAGGCTGAAAGAGCCGATGCCGAAACGATTGCCCTGGCTCGGGCAGCCTACTTTACCCAGCAAGAACTCGCCTCCGATGCTTTACAAGAGCTGTTTTCAGTTAGCAACCCCTCAGAGGAGATGCGGGAAGGGCAGGCAGAGCTGATCCAAATCTTCTGCCCTCAAGAGAAAACGGGGAAATAAATGGAGTAACTAGCCTGTTTGCCAGTTCTAGTTCTCAAGCCCCAAAAAGCAGCTGAATGTAGCACCAACCAGCCGAAACCCGTTTTTAGACAAAAAGTGAGTTTCTGAGAACTCTTGGGGCAAAAGTGAATATCCCCTCTTTTGTTACTACTGCACCATCAATCCATTTGACCCAACTGCTAGCCAATCCGAAGTTGGGGCGCACCTCCGCTATGCTGCCTACATCCTTCATGCTTCTGGCGACCCCCAATGGGTCGGTCTGGCGATGCCAAAGCCATTGATGAAGCCGCTTTTACCGCACTCTGGATCGACTGGTAATGGCACCTATTCGCCCCCTCTTGGGCAGTGCCACCATCTACTGCTCTTCCCCGACAGCCAGCTCAACACCATTCCCTTCGCGGCCCTGGTCGATGAGCAGGATCGCTACTTGATCGAGACCTACATCTTCACTCACCTCACGACTGGGCGTGATCTGCTGCAGCTACAAAACCCAGCCGCCAGCCTACCATCATCTTTGCTAACTCAGACTACGACACTGCCGATGAGGCAGGGGTGGCGCTAGTGAGCAGTGCTACGCGAGGTGAAATATAGCACTGTACATTTGCTCGAACAGCAGCCGGTAAAGACAGCCAGGCTGTGGTTGGACCTGCGTTAGGGCAGTGCGATCGCATCCTCCAGATTGTTCAGTTCACACTCCAAGCTGGCTGCCTCACTCACAGGAGAGCAAAGATTCCTAACTTTTAGTCATTTAATTTTCTAGTATCGCTCATCTACTTTTAATCCACTCAAAGCCATCCTCCACAAGGTCTGTAGCCCTTTCCTCAACGACCATTTAATTCCTTAACCGGGCCATACATCGCATTAATCGACATATGCAAAGTTTTAGAAAGTGATAATTTTAGATGATGGAAAACATCACACGGGCTTCATTGGAAGATGCGGTGACACTTCTAGAACTACAAAAGCTGGCGTATCAAAGTGAGGCACTGCTTTACAATGACTTCAATATTCCGCCACTAGCTCAAAGTTTAGACGAGATGAGGAGCGACATCACGAGTAAAGTTTTTCTAAAGGCTTCAATTAAGGGCAATATTACAGGCTCGGTTAGAGGGTATCAAGAGGAAAATGTTTGCTTCATCGGGCGGCTTATTGTTCATCCTGATTTTCAAGGTCAAGGTATTGGCACGGCGCTCATGGTGCAAATCGAATCATGCTTTGATCGGGTGCAGCGTTTTCAATTATTCACTGGACATAAGAGTGAACGCAATATCCATCTTTACGAGCGGCTTGGATACAAAATATTCAAAAAACAAAAGATAAACAAGAACTTATCGCTCTTATTCATGGAGAAGTATCAGAGTACTGAATATTTGCTGTAGGTGTAGGTGTAGGTGTAGGTGTCTATTCTGTTGCACACGACCCAATCATGTCGCGTCAGACTTCTCGGTTCAACTACTGGAGCTAAACAAAAAGGATGGTGGCTAGAAGATTGACACTACCTGCTAGCCCAATCAAGTCAAACCAGGAAGGAGCTTCATGCTGAATGACTAACTGCTGGGGTGTTCTCTCTAAACCCTTCAGGGTCAGGGTTCACAACAGGGATTAGAGGTCATCGATTGGCAGCCAGTTACCGGAAAACATGAAAGCGGCCCAATAAAATGGGTGCTCGTAGTCTGAACTGGCCAACATATTTAGCTGCACCTGCCGTAGGGCTTCGCTGCGCCCCTCACCGTTCAGCAATCGTTGGTAGTAAAGCGTCATTAGATCGGCTGTGCCCTGGTCATCGACCAACCATAAGCTCATCAGCAGGCTTTCGGCCCCCGCCATCACAAAAGCCCGGCGCAGTCCGTAGACCCCTTCCCCAACGGACACGGCACCTAAGCCAGTTTCGCAGGCGCTAAGTACCACCAGTCGAGTACCGTGCAAATCGAGGTTGGCGGCCTCTAGCGCAGTTAAAACGCCGTCTTCTCCAGCGCTGGCTCTGCCGTTAAAGCCCGCAAGAGCTAGCCCAGAGCGCAATAGAGGATTTTCGCTGCTAGTGGGGCGGTTGCTCGAGGGCGGGGCGCTGAACTCGGTAGAGGTGGCAGAGACAATCTCAATCTCGCCTCGGCTGCTCCCGACAGGTGGCACAAACTCTAGGTCTTCTAGGAAGAAGCCGTGGGTCGCAATGTGCAAAATGCTAGGGGCCTGTACCTGCTTGAGAGCATTTTCGGTGGCTGCGGCTTCGGTGAGGAGGAGGGGGGTGGGGAGGAGGGGCGTGATCGCATTGGCCTCAACCTCTGTCCCGGGAAGCGGCCCAAAGCGCAGATCTGCGATACCGCGGGGCTGGGGAGAGGCTGCTGCTCCGGCACCATTTCTGGCTGTCGCGCCTGTCGCCACCGTGGTGTAGTCAGGATTGGCCATAATGACGGCAGACTGACGACTGGGAGAGCGGTTTTGCAGCCGCAGCAGGTCACGGCCACTAGTGAGGTGGGTAAAGGTGTAGCTTTCCACCAGGTAGCGGTTGTGCTCATCCACCATGGCGGCAAAGGGAACTAGATTAAGCTGGCTATCGGGAGCTACCAACAGGTGGGTAGCGTCGCCTAACAGGGGCCGGATAGGCTGCATTACCAGCTCATCGAGTGCTCGTCCTGCAGCGCGAGTGGCTTCGAGAGCGCCCGGATCGCGCAGGGTGTTGAGGAAGGCAAAAGCCGCCTCATTGATAGTCTGGGCATCGCCCAAATCGATCCACTGAGGCTCACCTGATGCTTGCAGTACGTAAGCTGCATAGCGCGGCGGTTCCCATCTTGTCACGCTGCTTTGGGTAGGGCCAAGCGGGCTGTACTGCACCAGCTCCACTAGGGCTGCATCAGTTGGGATCAGGGCCTGTACAGCCTCAATGCTGACGGCTTCTGTGGCGACTCGAAACTCAGCACTGCGACGAGCCAGTTCATTTTCGAGACGGCTCACCTCCTGCTGCAGCGCTTCAACCTGAGTTTGATACACTGTGGGATCTTGCCCGCTCCACCCGCCGTAGAGCAACGCTGCCAGTTGACTTTGGGTTGTGGTGTAGTCATTTAAGAGAGAGGCTGCTTCTGGGCTGAGGTTCTGACGCAGGCGCTGCTGTGAATCGGTAACGGCATCGAGCACGCGCCCCTTACGGCGTAGCACCGTGTTTAAGGCTAGCTGCGCCGCCTCAAGATTGGTAGACGCGTGCTGCAAATGGAGAGAAAGGGTAATGTTGGTGCTGGCCGTTAGGGTTGCAGCGTAGGTTCGCTTACGGATTTCTGATCCCATTGCCAGGTTAAGGCCTAGATAGGTTTCCTCGATGGTAGCGGCTCGCTGCTGAGAGGCCAGGCTTTGGAGAATGTCGCCTTGAATTAGATCAATCCACGCTAAACTGTTGAGACTAACAGCAACATTAGGATGGTTTTCTCCCAAAGCTGTTGTTTGAATATTAAGTGAACGCAAAAGCAGCGATTCCGCTTCTGCGTATTTGCCCTGGTTGTAGTAGCCCCTTGACAACCCGCTTAGCGTGACGGCAGTACTAGGGTGGTTCTCTCCAAAAGCTGCTTCGTAAATCGTTAGCGCCTGCAAAAGAACCTGTTCTGCTCTGCTATAGTCGCCTTGATCCTGGTAAAGTCCAGCCAGGTTAACAAAGGTAGAAGCAAGGTGAGGATGATTTTCGCCCAGCACTGTTTCATAAATGTGCAGCGCCTGCAGAAAAAGGGATTCAGCCTCCTGGTATTTATCCTGTTCCCTGTACACAAGGGCTAAATTATTTAAGAGCAAGGCAATAACAGGATGATTGTCATCAAAAGCTGCTTTGTAATTATTCAAAGCGCTTATAATAAGAGGCTCCGACCCATCGTAATTACCCTGATATTGATAGAGCATTGCCAGATTATTGAGGCTGAGGGCAACAACAGGATGGTTCTTACCTAATGCCCGTTCCCGAATGGATATGGAGCGCCAATGGAGAGTCTCCGCTTCGCTGTAGTTGCCCTGGAGTTGATAAAGCAAAGCTAAGTTGTTGATGGTTTGGACAAGGCCAAGATGATCTGCTCCGAGCGTTGTTTCCAAAATCGCTAAAGCCCGTCGGTAGAGGGGCTCTGCTTCACTGTATTGGGCCTGGTCTTGATAAAGCGAAGCTAAATTATTGAGGCTTTGGGCAACATCGGGATGAGTCTCGCCAAGTACCCTCTCGCGAATTGCCAGAGAGCGCATTAAGAGAGGAGTTGCGACCTCGTAGTTACCCTGCTCTACGTAGAGTAATGCCAGGTTATTGAGACTGGTGGCAACGTAAGGGTGGTTTTCTCCCAAAGCTTCTTCATAGAGACGCAGAGACCTGAGATAAAGGGCTTCTGTATTTTCGTACTGGCCCTGGAAGTGGTAAAGTAATGCCAGATTGTTAAGAGGCAAAGCCACAGCCGGATGGGCTTCTCCTAGGGCAGATTCATGGAGGGCGAGCGAGCGCAAAAAGAGCGATTCTGCTTCCCCATAACGGCCTTGATTGTGATAAAGTTCTGCCAGATTGTTGAGGATTAGGGCAACCGTTGGATCGGCTTCTCCTAAGGTGGCTGTGTAAATAGCGAGCGATCTCAATAAAAGCGATTCTGCCTCTCTATAATTTCCCTGTTGTCGGTAGAGATCTGCTAGATTGCTGAGATTATTTGCGGTATCGGGGTGGTTTGCCCCTAAGGTCGCTTCGTAGATCTGATGCGATCGCACATACAAGGGCTCAGCTTGCTCATACTGACCCTGAACGTAGTACAACCTGGCTAATATATTCAGACTATTCGCTACATCTGGATCGGTTGCGCCCAGCATCTGCTCTCGCATCGCTAGCGCCTGTTGCGCTAAGGGAATGGCCGCCTCGTAGTGGCCCGCCTGGTAGAGCTGCCAAACTTGCTGATCAAGACGTTGGGCCTCGGCGAGCTGCTCTGCCTGGGCCACCTCTGCAACGGTTGCAGCCTGCAAGGTAAACTCATAGGGGCCGCTTTCTCCAGCGTAACTAGTGTTGGCCCCGACAACATAGCTGCCTGTGGTCGGTAGGGCGAGAACAATGCGGGCGTGGCTGCCCTCGCCACTGTTGTCGTCTTCGGCGACCACGGTGCCGTCGGGAGGACCTAGCAGTAGGTACGCATTAAACGTTTCGCTGCTCAGATCAACGGTAATGGCTTGCCCAGCCACGCCTGCAAAACTATACCCATTGATGTAGTGACTGTCGTCTAGGCGTTCGCTGGTCTCGTCTAGGCGATTACTGAGCACAGCAGCAGTCTGGGGGGAGGGTGACTGCGTCAGAACTGGAGACGGCAGGAGTGCTGCTTGGCTTACTAGGGGGAGCTTAAGAGCCAGAAGGGCCGCAGTCGCCCCCAGGCCTAAGCGGCAGATCTGCTGCAAACCCGCTGCCAGCGGGGGCTTCTGGGAACGTCGGGGCAATCGAGCCGTCTGCGGCTGGGGCATGACTTCTCTCCAGGTCGTACTACAGTCCAATTCTTCATACTGCTAATCGGGTCGAGCCTATTCAGCAGCGGTTGAGTTCGACTCTAACCATAGGGCATCTGGTAACTCGTTTGTGCCTGGATGCAGCCCTATATGAACCGCTGCCCTAAAGCTAATGAACGAGTTGTCTTACAGATTTCCCCCATACCTGGAGGAGAATTGATTAATCAAGTTCACTGCATTCTGAATTTCTTCTACTGATCCACATAGACCGGTATTTTTGTGAGAGAGTTTTCCATCCTGTCTTCGTCTGTGAATCAAATTTAAGGTGATGACAACGGAGACACTCATTGAACCTGTATAGATGCTTTCTGTACCTTGGGTAGCGCCTATAATTTCATCAAGCGGGTACTGAGTTGTAGGAAACCAAAGTAGAAACTGGGATTTGATAGTCAGACGGTTCTCGTTCTGATCAAGCGTTAGAGAGATTTTCGGCGGAAACCGGAACTCATAGCCAAACAGGCCAATAGCAGCAAGAGACAAAAGCAATACTCCCAAGTAAGGAATAGCGCCGAAGGCAACCGCAAACCAATATTCACCCTGTTGTTTTTGTCTTGACTCAGCCAGCAGACAATGAATTAATAGCCAGCCAGCAGAAACAGCGACAAATAAGGCTACAGGCTCTGTGTGCCCCAAACGTTCCTGCATTTTAGTGAAACACAGGGTGACTAGAAAATTCACGCAGACGGCTAGCCAAACCAGATCAAAGGAAGACAGCTGTTCGCGCTGGATGATCAGGCGTTGTGGTGTTCTCTCTAAAATCTTTAGTGTCATTGCAACGGGAAGGGTTAGAGGTCACCGATCAGTGGCTAACTCAGCCTCAATTGCTGCTACGATGCGCTCAATTTTGACGGCGTAGTTTACGATTCCTACCTCTGAATCGGGGTCAACTTCCTCAGCGGCGTTGAGTGCGACAATTCTGGGCTCACCATTGATGATGGCGAAAATTGGCCCGCCTGATGAACCGCCATGGGTATCGCAGGCGTGCTCAATTACCTCTTCTTCTGTTTCACCGACAATGCTGCACCCCAAATGGGCACTAGCGGTCTCTCCCGCCGCCGCCGCCGGAAAATCACTAGAGTAAGCCACCATGATGAGCTGCTCTGTGAAAGGATCTGTTGCCAGCGCCTCAGCATCTAACCTTGACAGCCCCACTGTGCCGTATTTCTGCCCTAAAGGTTGATCTAGCTTGAGCAAAGCCCAGTCATCGGGATGGGGAGGCTGATTGCGATCGCGAAAATCCGTACCGACTAATACTGCTTCAACCTGGCCGACATCGGCCTCGCTGGCGACCTGACCGTGGATTAAGTTGGGCAAGAAAACGATTGAGCGGCTGAGCATACCAGTGTCTGGATTGAGCACGCAATGGGCATTGGTCAGCACCACCGCATCGGCAATTAAGGTGCCGGTGCAAATGTAGTTCTCTCCCTCAGCAGTGATCCCGTTGATGCGGCCAACCGCGGTCCAGGGAAACGATTGACTCGTCATTAGAACTCGGTCATCTTCATTAATCACGCCGCGTCTGCCTGCAGCGGGGTTGTCGGACTGGCTGAGTCCAGCCGGAATCTGGCTGCCAGCAGCGAGATTAAGTTCCAAGTCAGACGAGTCCTCTAACCGCACTAGGGGTGTAGGCGAAATGCCGTTCGCCTGCGCCTCGACTTGTGAAGAGCGATCCTCCAGCACATTCCCGTAAAAGACGGGTTGAAACGCTAAGACCAATACTGGATAAGCTACTTTTTTAAGTAAATTATTCATCACTTTAAGGCTGAAATAGGCCATGTATTGTCTTCTATTTCTGAAGCACGCCCACCTATTCAAAGACCCCGTAATCTTCACAGGGAATTATCTAGGTAGGCTGGTTTGTACCAAAAATATGTACGTTGAGCGGTTACTCAAGGCACACGAGCATTCCCTCTAATCTTGATTCTTGGAAAGGGCTTAGTCAGCGGAGTGAAAAGGCTCTATCCCAATGCTCAAGGATGGGGTCTAGAAGAAATGACAGGATGGTCTTTTGCCGAGTGACAATCTCGGCAGTAGCTGCCATGCCTGGGGTGATGGGCACCTCTTGCTCCTGGATGGTCGTAAAGGTTTGATCGATCTTGATGCGGGCTGGGTAGACCAGTCCCAGTTCTTGTTCTTGAATTGAGTTGGGGCTGATACTCTCGACCGTGCCCTGGAGCAGGCCGAATTCCTGGTAGGGAAAGGTTTCTAGCCTCATATCTTGCACCAAGGGTAAGAGGATGAGAAAAAGGGCGTGAAACCAATACATTGCAAGAACAATGGAAATTCTTGCCCACGCCCAAGAAGTAATTTACCAACTCCTAGAGAGCATGCCGAGTCCCTATCAACGCGAAAGCCTCAACGCCTTTCTAGCGTTGTTTCTCAAAGCCCAAGGCTCCCCTCTGCCCCAGCATAGCGAGTTGAAGTCAGCTAGTGCCCTGAGCCGCTTCCTCAATCACTACGCTTGGTCAGTGCGAGGGGTGATTCGCCAAGTGCGAGGGGCGCTTCGAGAGCAATTGCAACGGTATCGGCCCCGAGGCCGTCGTCCTCACCTGCAGGTCATCCTGGATTTGACCACGCTAGAGAAACGAGGCAAGTTTAAGGCCTTCAAGCCCTTGGTGAGTGTCTTGAACGGTAAGCGGGGAGTGCATCTGGTGGTGATGTACCTGGTAGTTGGTCCCTGGCGCATCCCTTGGAGCTTTCGCTTCTACCGTGGCAAGGAGACGGCTTCGCCTGCCCAACTGGGCCTCCAGTTGGTGCGCCAACTACCTCGCTGGCTCAAAGCAAGCTTCAAGCTCATGGTCTTAGCCGACACGGCCTTTGGCAGCGTGGAGTTCCTTAAGGGAATCAGACAACTCAGACTGCATGCCATTACGGGAGTACGTTGTGACCGTAGGCTGCGCGACAAGCGGCAACTGGTTCATCTCCACAAACCGGGGCAGCAAGTCTATCTGCAAGGTTTACCCTTCCCAGTGACGATAGCCTGGTTCTATCTCAAACGAGATGGCAAACGGCTCAAGCGTTACGTGCTCTCCACTAAAGCACTCAAAGCAGCCACCGTTGTTTGGTGGGGGCGGCATCGCTGGCAGATAGAAGGCTTCCTCATATCTTGCACCTAGAGATATGGACCTGAAATCCATGGCTCTGTAGTAAGTGCTGCTTGCGCTCAATTTCCTGCAGGAGCAGGACTACAACGAGATCTGATAAAGCGGCTTCGAGGATAACAGTGGCGGCTTGAGCCCAATCAGGCAGAGTTATCGTGCCTATCGAGAGGTAGCCCCAGTGGGCCAAGATAAAGGCAACTAAAGAGAGCACCAGCCAGCGATACATCCCAAGCAAACTCTGTTGACCAAAGCGGTGCAGGCCAAAGCGGTGCTTGGCAGTTTTGAAGAAACCCTCTATCTGCTAGCGATGTTTTCCCCACCAGACGAGGGTGCTCGCTTTGAGGGGTTTGGTGGAGAGCACATAACGCTTGAGCTTTTTGCCGTCGCGTTTGAGATAGAACCAGGCTATCGTCACCGGGAAGGGTAGACCTTGCAAATAGACCTGCTGGCCGGGCTTATGCAGATGGACCAGTTGCCTGCCATCGCTCAGCCTGCGGTCACACCGTACTCCCGTAATGGCGTGCAGCTTGAGCCGTCTAATGCCCTTGAGAAAGGTCACGGTGCCAAAGGCCGCATCGGCTAGGACTATGAGCTTGAAGCTCGCTTTGAGCCAACGGGGTAACTGGCGCACCAACCGCAGGCCCAGTTGGACAGGGGAGGGTCTCTCCTTGCCACGGTAGAGGCGGAAGCTCCACGGGATGCGCCAGGGACCAACTACCAGGTACATCACCACCAGATGCACTCCCCGCTTACCGTTCAAGACACTCACCAAGGGCTTGAAGGCCTTAAACTTGCCTCGTTTCTCTAGCGTGGTCAAATCCAGGATGACCTGCAGGTGAGGACGACGGCCTCGGGGCCGATACCGTTGCAATTGCTCTCGAAGCGCCCCTCGCACTTGGCGAATCACCCCTCGCACTGACCAAGCGTAGTGATTGAGGAAACGGCTCAGGGCGCTGGCTGACTTCAACCTACTGTGCTGGGGCAGAGGTGAGCCTTGAGCCCTGAGGAACAGTTCCAGAAAGGCATTGAGGCTCTCCCTTTGGTAGGGGCTCGGCATCGCCTCCAGGAGTTGGTAAATTAGCGCTTGGGCGTGGGCAAGAATTTCCATTGTTCTTGCAGAGTATTGGTTTCACGCCCTTTTTCTCATCCCTCTCCCCCCTGGTGCAAGATGTGAGTAATCTCAAAATGGCTCCAAGCCTACTGAGGCTTCTAACCGCTACTCACACCAGAAAAACGCTAAATATGCATCTCTTTACATAGCTTTACAATGGCGGTTCGTCCAGTCATTCCTATTGCTGGCGGGCTCGAACTTATACAGCGGTCTGGTTGTTAGGAATCTGGGCACCAAAATAGGTAAGCCACCATCAACAAGCAGCTTGTAGTACATAAGGCATACAATTAAGCAGCGACTTGAATAGGTGCTAAGGGATCAGCAGTAGTTAATAGTGAGACGCAACTTAAAGCCATTTAGGCCTCTCTTCCACAGGGCAGTCCCTATCCAAGGACTGTGCTGGTTTTCAACCCTCGTGCAGAGTGTTCAACAACACGAATTTGTCTCAATGTCATTTAATTTGGCACTGTACACCAGCCTGGAAGATCGAATTTAGCGGGATCTGCTGAGTCTGCTTGCTATCACTCGTGTTGAATCAGGCTGTATCGCCTTTGATTTATTTTTTCTAAAAAAGGAAGGGTTTCAAATTTTGTCAATAAAGGTTTATGTCAACTCAATTGCCGGACGCATTCCCTCTGCGCACAAAGGCACCATCGAGATTCGACTCATCGTAGAACTGGCCGGCCTGCCATCGGGGCAGTAGAGGCCATCTCCACCCCTCAGCCAGAACTTTTCAATTTTCTCAAAAAAGGATCGGTCCTACCTGTCGATCTCCCACGCCTCAATTCGACTAATTGATAAAGCCGGGAGCCGCTAGGTTCAATCAGCTCCCTAACCCTAATCAACATCGGAGACCGTCCCATGACCAGCCCAACCACAGCCACTATTACCCGTGATGAAGCCTAAGTTCGACAGCTCACCACCGAGCAAGCTAGCGCCATCTGCGTCAAAAACTTGGATCAAATCATGACCCCCTATAGCCCAGATGTCGTCCTCTTTGACGTCAAGGCAGTGTAATGCCCAAACTGACATCTTCTGACCTAGAAATGGTCAGTTATTCAAGCCCCTCGAATTGTTTTCTAATTACTCAGGAGACCCACGATGGCCCGTAAAATCTTTGTCAACTTACCCGTCAAAGACCTCAATCAGTCGATTGAATTCTTTACCAAGCTTGGCTTTAGCTTCAATTCTCAGTTTACCGATGAAACCGCTACCTGCATGATTGTCAGCAGAGATATCTTCGTCATGCTACTGACCCACGACAAGTTCAAAACCTTTACCCCCAAAGCCATCTGCGACACTACCCAAAGTACCGAAGTGCTGGTGTGCCTATCTTGCGACAGCCGCGACGAGGTCGATACTATAGTGCGCCAAGCGGTTAATGCCGGTGGCAAGACCTACAGCGATCCGCAAGACCACGAATTCATGTATGGCCACGGCTTTCAAGATTTAGATGGCCACAATTGGGAACTGATGTACATGAACCCCAGCGCCGTTGATGGGTAAGACCAAATCCGAACTCAGCCCCCTTAACTCAAAGCAGCAACTCATTCTTTAGCCCTAGGAGACCCCCATGAAACTGATCCCTTACCTGAATTTCAATGGTCAGTGTGAAACCGCATTTAAGTTTTACGAACAGTGCTTGGGCGGCAAAATTGGCGACATCATGACCTATGGCAAATCGCCTATGGCCGAGCAAACGCCTTCTGAATGGCACGACAAAATCATGCACGCTCAGATAACTGTGGGCGATCAAGAATTGATGGGGGGTGACAGTATGTCAGAATACTTTGAAGAACCCAAAGGTACCTCTGTGCTACTCAGCATTGAAGATGCTGGAGAGGCAGAGCGTATCTTTGAAGCCCTAGCCGAAAACGGCACCGTCAAGATGCCAATTCAGGAAACCTTTTGGGCAGCCCGCTTTGGTATGCTAGTCGATCAATTCGGCACTCCGTGGATGATTAACTGCGCTCGCATTGACTAACTCCGTGGGAGCACCCCGCTTTCGACAAAATAGTCAACTAGTGCTCGCACGCTGATGTATCATGCGGCAATTGCTGAGCGGGTTGGCCTGAGAGCACAAAGCTCAGATCCGCTCAGTCAAGCCGAGGCGTTAACGGCTAGACAACCGGCTGAGTGGACTGACGACAGGGGCCATTACTGGCCTAAGTTGACCGACTGGAAAAAGTTGAGTTTGCCAGGCGTGAACGTGATCCGGGCGATCGCCGCAAAGTATTGATCCATCCCATCCTTGAAAAATAGAGCAGGAGCTAGCACCGCTATTTGCCTCGATTAATCAGCAAATCGACTAAAACCTCTGATATCGGTTACGACGTCTCGAGTTTGCGTTTCGCAGACAACACGGTTGTTTTGAGCAGCTTGATCAATTTACACACGACGGGCGACGACTCTGTTCGCCGCCAGACCAGCGCTAACCTTAACGTCGGAAAACGTTCGTCCAAAGGTCGATAAACCACATCCTTTGCACTTAACGCCTGCATATCCGACAACACAAATGTAATGCCAGCGTTACTCGATCGCTCAAAATTCTCGAGAACTATCAAACCCTAGTCAGCCATTGATTACCAAAGTCATTCCGCGCACGAATGAAAGGGTTCCCGCTATCGGCATGGGAACCTTTCTGACCTTTGATGTGTTGCCCGATCAACCTCGCGATCAACTTCAACAGGTGATGCGCCAATTTTGGGAAGCGGGGGGGCGCATGATTGATGTCTCGCCGCTTTATGGCATGTCAGGGGTAAACGTGGGTGAGCCAGCCGCTACTCTTGGCATCACCGATGAATTGTTTATCGCCAACAAAATTTGGGCAACAGGTAAATATCTAGGGGATGACAGTCAGGCTCTGCGCCGGCTAGAACAATCGATGCAGCGGTTGTCGCGCGATCGCATCGATACTCTACAGGTTCACAGCCTGGTGAATATGGAAATGATGGTGCCGCTCTTGCGTGAATGGAAGCAAGAGGGCAAAATTCGTTACCTGGGTGTTACCCACCATGACTTGCCCTTGTATGCTAACCCGGTCACGCGCTGGATCGAGAATGGAGACTTAGACTTTGTGCAGGTTCGCTATTCCATCTTCGAGCGAGGTGTTGAAGAGAGAATTCTCCCGGCAGCAGCGGATCAAGAGACAGCCGTTCTGGTCAACATGCCGTTTGAAAAAGCCCGGTTATTTGAAGTGGTGCAGGGGCAACCCTTGCCAGAGTTTGCCCGTGACATTGGGTGTGAAAATTGGGCACAGTTTTTCTTGAAGTATGTCATCTCCCATCTGGCCGTGACTTGCGCCATTCCAGCCACCACTAATCCTGCTCATGTCGTTGAAAACTTAGGGCATTGAGGGGGCTGCCACCCGATCAGGAAATGCGATCGCGAATGGTTCAACACATGGAGAGCCTTCCAGGATTTGGCAATCTAGCTCAAATGCCTTGGTACCCCGGTAAACAATTCAATGGTCAGGTGCGTCTACCAGGGTTAGCCGCAACAGCAAATGCCAACTGCCGTTGAGACAAAGTCGAAACACAAGAAGCAATGGGGATAGATCCAAATGACTGAAACCAACGACTTAACCGTTTCCCGTATCATCAAAGCACCCCGATCAGCAATCTGGTGTGCATGGACGGATCCCAAGCAGATTGAGAAATGGTGGGCACCGGCTCCCATCCAGACGACTGTTCAAAAAATGGAAATGCATCCAGGTGGAGCTTTTAACACCGTTATGCGAATGGAAGACGGCACGGAATTCCCTGACAAGGGCTGTTTCCTTGACATCGTCGAACGCGAACGAATCGTGTTCACAGACACGCTAGAAGAGGGCTGACGTCCTTCATCAGAGCCATTTTTCACAGCCATTATTACTCTCGCCGATCATCCCGAAGGAACGGAATACACAGCCCGTGCACTTCACAAGAACAAGGCAGACCATCAAAAGCACAAAGACATGGGCTTTGAAGAGGGATGGGGCATCTGCATCGATCAACTCGGCAAGCTGGCGGAGCAATTAACGTAAACTAGACAATACATTTACTCGTTGAGAGAGTAGAGGCACAATCTGGGCATTTCACAGCAGTCTAGTTCAAGTTTATTCCGCTATTACGCAACGCTCCTTGATTAATTGCAATCGCACTACTACCAGACAAAGGCGCTTGAGTTTTCCTAAAAGAGCTATTTAAGCAGTTCACACAGTGTTGCTGTGTCCGTTATCACTGCGTCACCCGCAAACTTGAGGCTCTCAATAGAACGTTGAGCCGCTTCTTGGTTTCCACCGCTACAAGCATCCGTCACAACAACGGGAATGTAACCCAAATCAGCGGCATGGCGAGCTGTTGGTTCGATACCAACCTCTGTTGCAACACCGACAATCATCAAAGCGTTAATGCCGCAGTCGCGTAGCGCAAGATTGAGAAGGGTTCCTTCAAATGCCGACATCGCGATTTTGTCAAAGATGACCTCTGAGGAGCGGGGTTTAAGCTCTGGAATTAATTGAAAACCTGGTGCATCTCGAAGGAACCAGGGTTTGATTTCACTCACATGAGTGATCCGTTGCCATGCCATCGCTGTCCGCAGTTGAAAGACTCCAGCCACTTCAACGGGTAAAGAGAGATGACGGCTAAAAAAAACTCGAATTCCCGCATCTTGTGCAGCGTTCAGTATTTTGAGAACTTGCCTTGTAACATACTGAGTGCGTTCTGGGGGTAGCTGGCTGAGAATGCCAACTTGCATGTCGTATACGAGCAGGGCGATGCGTTGTGGCTGACAAATTTCGGATAGGGTTTGAGGAATTTCTAGCCCAAATGCCTGTTCCATCATTGTTTCTCCTGTGATGTGAGATGTTACCTTTTCTAGATACCCATCAGGTCATGAAAAAATATCTCGGTAATCGCTGACAAATTGCTCAAACGATCGCCCAGGCTCCCCCGTCACCTGTTTAACGGTTGGTAATACTTGAGCAGCTGCTCCTGTCTTGTAAAATTTGTTTAAGTTTAGAATGGCATCGACTAACACCTCTGCCATTCCAGCTTTGAGCATTCCGGCTCGGACGACCTCGTCCGGTATATTGGCATAGTGAATTGTGCGTCCCAGACACCGTGTCAAAATTTTAGCAATCTGCGAATTGGATAGCGATTCTGGCCCAGTAAGTTCATAAATTTTGCCCACATGACTATCTTCAACTAGGGTAGTTACCGCTACAGCTGCGATATCACGGACATCGATGTAACTAACAGCCGCATCGCCTAGATTCTGATAAAAAACATTTTGCGTTTTGATAGTTTGAACGTAGGCATTGCTGTAATTTTGCATAAATCCATTGGGGCACAGAATTGTCAGTGGAATTCCAGCATCCACAACCATCTGATCAATCTGTCCATGCCACCGACCTAATGTTAGAGGAGATTCTTGCCCTGCTCCCATAGCAGACAAGCGCACAATCTGTTGAATGTTGGACTGTTGTGCCGCTTTTACAACTTGTGTAGATAATTCAACCATATTTGGGACAAAAGGACTGACCCAAAAAACTTTATCGACCGTTTTAAACGCAGCACTTAAGCTGTCCAAGTTACCCATATCTAGATCGATCAGCTCTGCTCCGCTTGCAACGAGGTCTGCCGATTTCAATCGAGAGCGTACCCCAATTTTAGGCTTAACTCCTGTTGCCAGTAGTTGATGAACTACCTGGCTACCAACGTTACCCGTAGCACCGATCACCAAAATTGAGTTAAGCATCTAAAAACTTATGATGTGGAATCTTAGCGCCGATTTAAGGTATGCCATCATGGATCATTTGCCTTCAATATAGTCATTACTGGGTTGCTAAACACTTGCTCGTTAGGACAATTAGTCCTTCTTAAAAGGCTTCTGCCTCTGTCAAATAACCCACTAGCAGATACCGTAACACTGTTCCACTTTGAAGACTAGCCCATTAGAATGGAATGCATTGTCTCACCAGAGAAACAATGGGATGGTAGATCTCAATTCAATGACCATTTTTGTTCGAGTAGTTGAAATGAGCAGCTTTTCACAAGCCGCCCGACAATTAGATATTCCTAAGGCAACGGTGAGCCGCAAAGTGGCAGAGCTAGAGACAGATTTAGGGACGCCTCTTCTGCACCGCACCACACGCAAGCTGTATCTAACGGAGGCAGGGAATATATACTTTCAGCGCTGTCGTCATATTCTCGATGAAGTAGAAGACGCCAATCGAGCGATTACTTCTTTGCAAGATATACCCCAGGGAACTCTGAGAATTACAGCACCTATTGTTTTTGGAACATGTTTTTTGAGTCAATGGATTGCTGATTTCTTACAGCAGTATGAGCAGATCAGGGTAGAGGTTCTCCTCACCAATCAACTGATTGATCTAGTTTCTGAAAATATTGACATTGCATTTTCCTGGCAAACTCAGCCGTTAGCGAGTTCATCGCTAGATACCCAATCGCTCTACCGAGTGTCTTATTGGCTTTGCGCTAGCCCAAGTTATTTAGAGCAGTATGGAAAACCTAAAACTCCACAAGAACTGTCTCACCATCGCTGCATTAGGGTTTGCAGTCAACCCTTTGCAAGTCACACGACCTGGCAACTGATAGATCCTACCGGAAGGATTGAAACAGTAAATGTAATGGGTCGTTTAGTTTCCAATGATTTGATTTTGGCAAGACAAGCGGCGATCTCGGGTTCAGGAATTGCTTACTTACCCAACTCACTCCTTGGTGAACCGATTAAGCTCGGACAACTCGACCGCGTTTTAACAGATTGGGCATTTCGAGAAGGCACACTGTGCCTGCGTCGGCTCAACCTATCACCGCTTTCCGCTAAGGTTCGCGCATTCTGTGACTTTGTAGCCGAGAAATGTTTGAAGACAAATGAGCCTGATTTGTCCTATACGCAAGCTAAAGACAGAACCGTGAATGGTTAACCCCAAAGCAAATGCAGATGTACGGATATAGATTCATGAATATAGTTGCGTAAATACAGATACATGAATGTGGATGGGTGAGCAATTTTTTAGGTATGCATGGAAGTGAAAATAAAAATGAATACACATCATCTCTCGCCGCTACTCGGGGCCACGAGTGCTCACAGATAAACCTGTTTCTCCTAAAAAAGAAGAAGAGTTGTGGATTTTGTCAATAAAGTTTATATCAGCTTATGGCTGCTTCTACTACCTTGTCTGGGAAGAAACGATATAGCCCTCCACCTGGGGATTGACTCTTGCTGCAATTTCATCCGTTGTGATTGATTCATAGCCAATCTCAACAAATAAGTTAGCCGCTGTGGCAAGAATGCGATGAAGTCGCTCCCAGCTACGAGCTTGCTGCGGTACGTGCCAGAGCGGAACTGATTGGAAATGTCTGTCATAATTTCAGGTCGTAGATTGACAAACACGAGATTTACCTCGCATTTTCAGAATACGAGGTAAATCTCGTGTTTTCGTTTTGCAGGACTTTGATGGAGCAAAGATATGAGCCAAACACTCCGAGAAGCAAAGACCCTCAATTCTCACAAATTTCACATAGACACTGTCGCCACGCCAGATCTGCCGCTGAGCAAAATTCAGCACCCAGTTGAAAGGTATGACTGTCACTCACCAAATCGTTGAGGAGCCCGATGTTGGGAAACTTTCACGTCCAGTTCTGCAGACCATCGTCGGGGGCGACCCCGGTGATGAGTTTAACCTTCATTCGTGGGCATTACTATTCAGCACTACCGAATTTTTGATCTACTGAGGTTGACCATACAAGGTAAACCCAGCCCAATACTTAGGATCGCAGGTGTTCATCCTTTCAGTGCCAGGTAGCCGCTGATGTAAGCAGTCGAGTTGAGTCTGTCGCAAGGCTTCATCGCGAGGTAATGTCTGTAAGTAGTCATAAAATTGCTTCATAAAGGCAACCGCCAATTGGTCGTAGACTTCCCAGAGATTGCCTAGGATGCTGTGGGTACCCGATCGCCATAGGGCTTCAGGCAAGCTAATCACCCAGCGACCAGGCAGCACCAAGTGATCAGCGGAAGAGCAAGCCGATAAGGTGATATGGCGCAGTCTTGTTAAGTTGAGTTGAGAGATTTCTCGTAGGCTGAGCACGCCAGGGGGTATTACCTGAGGATCGAGCACCAATCCTGATTGGTCAGCCTGGTTGTGGTGAAAGACGCCGTGACAGGCAATGTGCAGAAATGAAGTAGATTCCAAAGTTGCCAGCAAAGACTCTTTACTGACGTCAGCATCCATCAAAACTTGGGGAATGATTTTTTGCCGGGTGAGACAAGTGTATATTGACTTGATTTCGCTGCTAACCCCGGGTAGGGCAGCGAAATGTTTTGAACCTTGAGAGACCCCGACAAGCAGTGTTTGTTGCTTAGGTAAAGGCGGAGACGGAGGGTTTTCTGTTTTGAGGGATTCGTAAGCAATGCTCAACGCATAGGTCTCGATCAGGTAGCGATTTTGGTGTCTTACGACTGCAAAGGGAAAGATATGCAGGACATCATCCGGAACGATAGTCAGACGACGAATATAGTTCGGCAACCTTAGCAGCGCAGGCAGGTTAAGTTTCTCTGTTAGGGTCTGGGCAATGGTTTCGCTGGTGGGCAGCGTTTGCAGAGCTTCTTCGTCTTCTGGTTCTGGCTCTAGGCTCAGACCTCGACGGGTAGACTGAGGCTGCAATGGCTTGTACCACTGCTGGATCAGGTTACGCAGTTCTAGCCGGGTAAGAGGAACCACTGAAAAGTCGATCCAAAAGCGCCAGTTTCGCACGACGAATACCTGGTCGGGCAGCACCAGAAAGGAGAGCGTTGCTCGTCGCCAAGGCTGCTCTAGCAGTCGTCTCCAGAGGGATGGGGTTGGTACCGGGCTTGCTTCAGAATTGCTGCCTTGAAGCGTCCGCTTGACGAGGATGCCTCGGTAGCTATCGATGTGGCTGATCAGCCCATTGAGCCGCTGTAGGAGCTGCCACCCCAGGCGAGGACGCTGGTGCAGGGGCGCTGTTTGCAGTTGCTGCACCAGCTGTTGCAGGTGCACGATCTGGGTAGCGATGTATTCTTCGTCGGCAGTCCATTTATTGAGCAGAAAGATAACCTGCTGTTCGGGGGACAGGGACTGGGTCATTTGCTCTAGCAGCTGGGTCGTTGCTGCTGCCATCTTTTCCTGATCCTCGGTAGGGTGGTGCAGCTGCATTAGGCACCATCCTAGGATTCGCTGTGCCTGCCACTGTTCGGGCTTGAGACCCATGCGGGCGAGGTGCGATCGCATCTCTTCCAAAGTCACCGCTGCCCACCGAATCTGCTGCTCACCCTCCCGCTGATCCCCAGCATGAATCTGCTGCAGTCCCCGGTAGTAAGACAGCATGCCCTGTAAGGCCTTAATTTTGGCCAGAATGAGCTGGGAATCAGTGCTGACAAAGACTGCCTGAATGTGGGCTAGCAGAGTGGTGGCTCCCCCCAGATCCGACTGACTGAGATACCACTGAAACTCCAGCACCCGATCTTCAAAAAAGGTTAGGTAGTTAGGTGACTGGCTGCGGTCGAAGGTAAAGCTCTCCTCGTCTTGCAGCGAACTGGCATCGGCCTGAGTGGGCTCTGAATCTGGCGGCCCTGCCTGCAGCAAATCAGACACCGAGAAAGTACTGCCAGCGACTAAAGACTGGCTGCGGGCTTGGGCCAGCCGCTGCAACAGCGCCAGCCGGGCCTTGAGATGGGTATCTTGGGAATGCTCGATGTCGTCGGCAATGCTGATCAGATGCTCTTGGGCAAGCTGGTTCTGGTTCAGCACAATCAGCACTTGGGCCAAATTTAGGCTGGCAATGACAACTCCCCGCTGAATCTTGAGCTGGTGGCACAGGGTTAGAATCTTCTGAAAATGGTCTAACGCGTCTCCAAACACGCCTCGAAGTAGTGCCAGCTTGCCAGCCAGTGTATGCCACTGAATTTGTAGAATCCGCTCTTGCTGAGCTCCGAGTAATGGCTGCAGCACGGTTAAAACTGCCTCTGCCTCCGGCAGTAGCCCTGACTCTAAACAAGCTTGGGCAATTGCTAGCTGCAGCCAGGGTACTTGCGATCGCGCCAGCACAGGAATCGTTTGAGAGTCGCCGGGTGTGGCGTGGGTTAGCCCCCGGTTCAGCATTTCCAGGGCATCTCGGTACTGCCCCAGAGCGCTAAGCAGCCGCCCCATTTCTAGATAGAGCAAGGTGAACAGCACCGTTCGATCAGCCATATCTGTATTGGGCCAGCGACATTTACGCTCCCAGGTCAGCAGCCCCTGGGGAGTGATGTCAATCGCCTCAATAGAGCCGATGCGAGCAGCCATTTCCTCAAACAGGACAGTGGCCTGTCGCAACTGCCCCCGATCTAGCGCCAAGTGAATCCGCTTGAGAGTGGCAAAGTCAGCCCGGTGTAGGTTCTTGGCCTGCCGGCACAGAGCGACCAGGCTGACCAACACATCATCGGCTGGCTGAAAATCACCGCACAGCACTGCCAGATCTGCCAGGGATTGCAGAATCGTGAGATCGGCAGCTGTGTAGTCGCCGCCCAGGCGCTCAGCAGCAATGGCCTGATAGTCGGCATAGGCTCCTAACAGATCGCCCTGGCTGCGTTTACGCTCAGCGGCTGCGATCGCAACTTCAAGGGCCGCCTGTCGCTGATAAGCCGATTCGGTTGACATGGTGCTATAGGGTAGTTTCGTCGATGATGATGTAGACGTCGTGGGGACAGCGGATGCGGCCCTGCGTGGGTTGGGCGGCAGCAGTTTGATTTGCTGTGAGTATTTCCTCTTCGCAGGTTTCCTCGCTGTCGGCGGCACCCCCTGTAGGGAGATTGGCGTAATTGCTCAGATTAAAGGTGTCGGGAGCGGTGCTGTTAACGCCATCACTACCCGTCAAGAAGGCTCCAATCGGATCGTCATACCCACCGCCACCAATGTGAGCATTGCCAATGCTGCCTGCCTCCAGCCGATACGCGCGGGCTTCGGAGCCAAAGGGAAAGGCCCCTGCAATGGGGATGCTGGGGTCAACGTTATTGAAGCTGGGGGAGTCTTGGATATAGATCACTTCGTTCGAGGTGACCATTGCTTTGAAGTGAGCCTTGGCGTCAGAACTGCCGTAAATCTGGTTGATGACAGCATAAAAGTCTTCCTGGCTGCGAATGGGATCTGCGATCGCACCATTGGGATCGATCCGCCGCACCGAGAGCCGACTGCGATCGATATCCAGCAAAGCCCTCTTCACCATTAGCTCAGGCTGTCGGCCGTAAATATCAATGAGATCGTCTAACCGCTGCAGCGCCCCAGCCGTTTGTCGGTTTCGGTGCAGCGCGTCAATAACTTTCAGCTCTGCTTTGATGTGCTCCCGAGCAACTGCCTGAACTTTTTGCGGATCGTCAGCAATCTGCTGCGCCACCTGAGCATAGTTTCGCTGCTTTAGGTTTTGCATCAGGTCATCGGCATTCAGATCTGCGGACGAGTCAAATCGTTTATCTACAAATATCTGGGCTCTGCGACTAGCTACCTGCCCTGACATCTGCTCATCATCAAGCCAGCGCAGCACGACATTGCTGACAGCACTAGGGTCATCTGGTAAGCTGCCGACGCGCGCATGCCAGTCTGGAGGAAGGTCGCTGCCGCCGCCCCCTGCGGCCATCTGCATCCAGTCATCCGATCCCTGCAATTTAATTGCATAGCTGCCGTCACTCATCTGCGCAGCGGCAGCCACCATCGGGTGATTTTTTAGCACGCTATCGAGGGGCTGGTCGGTAACCTGCTGGATCTGCTGCACCAGTAATTGACCATCATCGATGTCGCGCCCGTGCCAGCCTACCTTAAATCCATTGCCAGTACGGGCTGTCTTCAAGCGCCCAAGTTCGGTTTGCCCTATGAAGGTACTAACGCTGAGGCCGTCATCTGTGCGGACCAGGTTGCGAACAAATTCCAGATTCGACAGCTCGCTCAGGCGACTCCGCAGCTTGCTGCCTTCTTTGGCCTTAGCCGCCACAGAGGCCAGGGTTGGCTGCTGGTCAAACAGGCGATAGACCGTTCCTTCCAGCGTGGTAAAGCTGAGCTGATCATCGGCTGTCTGCAGAGTGCTGTAGTCAATGGTTGAACGATAGGCCAGGGTATTCAAGTCATCGACGTTGGAAAAAGCTTTACGGCCTTGAAAGAGAGCTTCATCGGCTAAGGAGACGCCTCCTTGAATGAACCAGTTGGGTTCTCCAAAGAAAGTGAAAGTCTCTGAGTACAGGATGGGCATGGCTTCAGTGGTGGTGCCCAAATACCCCTGCTTGTAAAAACCGACGCTGTCCCAGTCCTTAAACTTGAGGCGATCTTGGTTGGCTCTGGCCCAGTCTGGGAACCACGCATCCCGCTTGACCGACACCGTCTTGAGAAGGTCGAGTTTGTGACTCTGTCCCTCATTGTTAAGCCAGCCAATCAGCAGGCTCCACTTCATAATCTGATTCAACCGCTCATATTCAGGCTCATAGGCGGCGACTTCTTCGTAATGGTCGTTCCACCAGCCGATAAAAGCTTCTGAGCGGGCAGAAGCAACGGTTTCTTCTCCGGGGCGCAACGGATTGGAAGAGGCGGCATAGATGCGAGTTGCATTGCGGGCAAACAACAGGCTGTTGTCAGCATCTGTGATTTGAAAGCCCTTGTCCTGCGGCCCAAACCAAATCCGAGTGTTGGGAAAGTCGAGGGTTTCCTGCTTGTAGATTGAAGCAATGTTGCTGGTAATTTGAGTGGAGGGCAAGAAGTCAGGAACGGCTTCCTGGGGGGCACTGCTACGATGGTCTTGGGACCAGAGCTTAGCCAGCAGATCAGTGTAGAACAACACCATACCCACTTCGGTGCCCTTTAAGTCACCATCGTACCGGGCCTGCTGAAACTGAAAAGCTTTTTCCTGCTCTTGTAAGTAATCACCCAGATATTGATCGTTGAGATTGCTACTGGTTTTGAGCTTGTCCACCAAAATCAGGTAGGGCACCTCATCATCAGCGGTTAGCCCTGCCTCAGCGCTTTGCACATCCTCCTCGGTAATCGGGGCACCACCGAGAGCAATGTAGCCCCTTAAATCAGAGCTGAGTTGATCAAAGGCTGCCTCAAATGCTCGAAAGTCATAGGCTGGATCGAGGGAAAACCCGCTGCCGCTGACCAAGCCCAGTTCAGCCATTTCCTGGTGAGCCTGTGCCTCAATCTCGGCGCGCTCAAGAGGAGAGGCTTCATTCAGCCTGGCATTCCACTTGGCCTCAAAGGCTGCAAAGTTCTGGCGAATTTTCTCCTCAGACTGCCAGATGGCGGCCACATCCTCAACCCGAATGCCGCGATAGCTGCGTCCCTGCAGTTTGCGCCCGCCGAGAATCAGGCCCCCTCCTTGCTGTCGGGCATAGGTGAGGTCATCAATCTCGTTCATGAACTGCTGCAGGTCTGGCAGGATTTCAATGCGGGCTTCTGTGTAGCCTGCTGCTGCTGTAAATAGTGGCTCGGCATCCACCACTTCCCGACGGGTCAGTAGCCCATACTGCTGCTCGGGGTGCAGTTCGTATTCAAAGACCACTAAGCTGCTGGGCATTTGCCCCAAATCCTTGCGGTGCTTATCAGCAATGTGGGCCAGCGCATCCGACCGTTGCCCCGCCTCTAGCTCAGATGGAATTAGGGCGACGACCTCGCCGTTACCCACATGGAGCGACCGGGTGGTGCCGTACTCAAAATTTGAGACCGGGCGCATGTAGCCCTGCCGCACGGTTGAGAGGTCGTAGAGCCCCTGATTGATTTCCTCGGCTGTCAGACTGTGATCGGAGGCAATGGTAAACAGTAGCCAATCTCTGAGTTGATCCTGCTTTTCCCGATCGCTCAAGTCAGCAAAGCTGAGTTCGTCTAGGCGAAAGTCAACAAATTGAGTCTCGTTTTCAGGAAAGTCATTGAAGGGCTTGTCTAAGGCAATGGCTCGGCTTGTCGATCCGGCTGGAATGCCGTTGGCAAATAGCAGGATCATCAGGGCTGTTGCGATCGCAAGCCCGATATAGCTGAGGATGCGGAATTGTTTTCTCATAGCAGGGGGCTTTAAGCTGTAGTGCACGATGGGGGTTGGGGTTTATTCTGCTGTCAGTTCCCGATATCGCTGTCCATAGCGTTGTAGGGTAGCGGCTTCGGGCGAGTTGGGCTGCTGCAAGAACCAGCTAACAAAAGCCTGGGTATAGAGCTGCTTGACCTGGGCTTCGCGGGCATCTTTGCCGCTTAGGGTAGAGCGAGACAAAAAGGTTTCGGCGCTCTCCATCACGACCAGGGGCCGATCGGCCTGAGCAGCGGTCACCAGTTCGGCATAGGCCCGAGCGCGGGTCGTGCGCACCGAAAATTCGTAGAGACCTAGACCACCTGCGGCTAGAAGGGCTGCGATCGCAAGCGCCATCTGGGTTTTTAGAACCGGGTTTTGGCGGCTAAATAGCCAGGGCAGCAGCGGTTCGTGGCTGGGCTGAGGGTCAAGTTGAGTTGGCAGCACAACGGGGTTTTCGATAGGCGGCGGGGGCGTCACAATCGGGATGGCGGCTCCAGTTTTCCAAAGGCGCTGCTCTAAAAAGGCACAGATAGGGCCTGAAGGAAGCACCGCCAGGTCAGGATGCGCCCGACTCACCCGCTGCCAGTCGTCCGTTAGGGAGGCTTTATCTGGAGGGGGCTGCTGCAGAATTTGGCTAAGGCTGTTGTAGAGGGCAAGGGCCTGCTGCTCAGTCGGATCAGGGGGAAACCCGGGCAGGGTGCGCCAGACCTCCATTGCCTGGGCCAGCTTCACCGATGACTGAATAGCAATGACCTGCGGCGACTTCACATAGGCGTCTCTTGAGGTAAAGCCTTTCTTCGCCTGAGCTATGAGCTGCTGTCCCTGAGCCGTGAGGCGAGCATTGGGCTGTCGTTTAAGATTTGCCTTTATCTGCGCTACCTGATCTTGGATCTGGTTCATCAGCTGGGCGAGGTCGTTGCGAGTGGAGAGTGCTCCCTTAAGCTGAGGGGCATAGGTCAGGGCTTTTTCCACCGCAACTAGCCCTGCAGCCACCTCTCCAGCATTGCCCAGCTGAATCGCGTGGAGATGATGCAGATCCCCTAGGTAGTCGTAGAGCACACAATTGTAGGGGTAGGTTTTGACCAGCGTTTCAAACTGACGAATGCCTTTTTGCAGACAGCGAGCATTGGCCCTAAACTGCTGCCGCGACTCCCTTTTTTTGAGGGTCGCCAAAATAGCTGCCCCCTCCACCTCCGCCAGTTCTGTTTGGTAAGCAATAGATTTGGGATAGACGCTGAGGCGATGGCGACAGAGACGAATGGCCTCTCGCCAGTTTTGGTCAGCTCGGTAGCGCTCAATCTGCTGCTGCCAGGGCAGGGCCAGCATCGCCAGCCAGCTCTCTGAAGGTAAGGAAGACTGGGGCAGGAGGGCTTCTAGGAAGCAGAGGTGAGCAAAGTTGCGATCGCACCCGCTCCCCGCTTGAGAACTGTCTGCCGCCTTTTGCTGCAACTGGTTCAGCCCGTTGTAAAACCCACAGTGGGTATCGATCAGCAGCTCCTCTACCAACCGCTGCCTGAGGGTAATAGGGTCTTTGAGCCCTTCAGCATCTGGGTAGTCCCGCGCCAGATCGTCAGCCAAAGCCTGCCAAAAAAAGCCCTGTTTCCTGAGAGCAATAAGCTGATTTTGAACCTGCTGCCAGTAAAAATCGGCCCGCTGCCATTGGGCCGATAATTCGGCCTCAAAGCCCAGCCGATGCTGAATTAGCAACCGGGCTAGATGATCTTGAGGACTAAGGTTGCGGGCAAAAAAGAGTTGCGCCTTAGTCAGATTACGGTAAGCCAAGGCAATCAGATTAACCGCCGCCTGCCGATCAGGGGTCGCTGCTTCAGGCACAGAAGATGAGCTATAGAAATCAGCAGTAATGGCTGGAAAAACGCGCAAAGACGATTGCTGGGGGCGAGCAATCAGGGCAGTCAGTGTCATAGGGCATTCTGGGATGGAATGAGCGAGCTTGACAGACTGTGACGATTTTAGGAGAAGCAATCTCTGCAGATTACTTTAGTAGGAGATTTCAGCGAAAATACGGACAATTCCCGAAAACTTCACATCTCACCCTCCCGGCTCTATGGTTCGCAATGTGTACGCTTTTTTGGTGGGCATTGACCAGTATCCCAGCCCTCTGTCTCCGCTGCGGGGCTGCATCAATGACATCGAAGCTTTCGAGCAATACCTGCACGGGTGGGTTCGAGATAACTCAGGCTATGTGCTACAGCCGCCCCACCGACTAGTCAATCAACAGGCAACCCGACAAGCCATAATCGAGGGCTTTCGCACCTACCTGAGTCAGGCCCAGTCGAGCGATGTCGCCCTGTTCTACTACAGCGGGCACGGTTCTCAGGCTCCGTCACCCCCCGAGTTTTGGGCCATCGAGCCCGATCGGTTTAACGAAACCCTGGTCTGCTGGGATAGCCGCCTGGAGGGGCAGTGGGATCTAGCTGATAAAGAGCTAGCCGCCCTGATTGCCGAAGTCGCCCAAGCCGATCCCCACATCATCGTGATTTTGGACTGCTGTCATTCTGGAACAGGCACGCGCAAGACGCTACAGTCGGTTGCAACCCGGCAAGTTCCAGCCGATACGCGGCAGCGCCCTTTTGACACATTCCTGCTAACGTCCGCTGACCTCTCTACCCTTGCGGCAGCCCGGAGTGCCCATCCCGCTGCTACCCAAGGGCAATTTTCCAGAGGTCGTCACGTCTTGCTGGCCGCCTGCCGCGAGCACGAAGAGGCCCGAGAATTTTTTGGCGGCGGCACCCACCGGGGAGCCTTCTCATACTTTCTGCTGGAAACTCTAAAACAGACCAGTGGGCCACTTACCTACCGCGACCTCTTTAGGCGCACTCAGGCCCGGGTGCAGAGTCAAGTTGCCGCTCAGTCGCCTCAGCTGGAGGCCACCCATGCAGCCGATCTAGATCAGCCCTTTTTAGGGGGAGCCATTGCTCGATCGCATGTCTACTACACCGTTTCCTACAGCGCTGACCACGGCTGGATCATCAACAGCGGCAGCGTCCACGGCATTCCTATCCCTAGCGCTGATGAATGGCCCCAGATAGCGATCTTTCCCTTCCATATCGCCTCAGACTTATTGAAGGATGCTGGGGGTGCGATCGCACAGGCCGAGATCGTCGCAGTGTTTCCCCAACTCAGCCAACTGCGTATCACCCATGGCAGCGAGCATTTGACCGATACACAGGCTGTTTTCAAGGCAGTGCTGACCGCAGTGCCCCTGCCAGCCACAACCGTTTCTCTGGATGGGGATGCTGATGCTGTTCAGCTGATCCGCCAAGCCCTACAAACCGCTAGCCCCAACGGTCAGCCCTCCCCCTACCTGCGAGAGCCAGCGACAACCGAGCTAACTCAGATAAGAGTGTTGGCCCAGGATAATACTTACAGCATCCTCCGCCCCGCCGATGCTGCTCCGCTAGTGAGCCCGCTGCAGGGATATACGCTCGATCAGGCAGCAAAAACTGTGCACCAGCTAGAACAGCTAGCCCGGTGGATGACCGTTGCCGATCTCGCTCCCCCCACCATCAGTCAAATTCCAGCGGATGCCCTGCGCATTCAAATCTATCGCGGCAATCAGGCAGAACCTCTGACTCAGCCCCAGATTCGTTTGGCTTACGAATGGGACGCCAGCCGAAAACAGTGGCAACAGCCAACCTTTCGCATTAAGCTCTCTAACCAGAGTGACCTCACGCTGTTTTGCGCCCTCTACGACCTAACCGAAACCTTTCAAATCACGTCTCTACTGATTGGGGGCACCGTGCGGCTAAACCCCAGAGAAGAGGTCTGGGTCGCTCAGGGACAGCCCATCTATGGCAATGTGTCCAAAGTTTTGTGGCAACAGGGCGTCACCGAGTTTTGCGACATTCTCAAAGCCATTGCCTGCACCGCCGACTTCGATGCGACTCTGCTAGAGCAGGATGAGCTAGGCCATCCTTTAAAGCGTTCGCTAACACAGTCCCAAACTCGAGGGGGTACTCTAAATCGTTTGATGCAGCGAGTTATGACCCGGCACTTGAGCCTCACCCCCGCAACCGAAGACACCATTTATGACGATTGGATGACAAGTCAAATCACCTTTACCATTGTCCGTCCCCAACCAACTGCGCCGATTGACGCGGCCCAAGCTATCGACTTGGGGCAGGGGGTAACCCTCAAACCGCACCCCAGTTTGCGAGGTACTGCCTGCCTAACAACGGCTACCGCAACCCGTAACCTCCATCAACCCGGCTTGCCCCCCCTCCTTTTAGCAGATCCTCAGGTCTCTCAGCCGCTGCAGTTCGCAACCAGCCGCAACGTTAAATCTGACTTGAATGTCCTTGAGCTAAAGAACGTTATCAACGCTGAGACTGTGACCCCCGCGCAACCGTTAACGCTGGTTGCCCCGATTGCCCTCCAACCCCACGAATATGTTTTACCCATTGCCTTTGACGGAGAGTTCTTTTTGCCGTTAGGCCGAGGGCAGGCCCACGGCAACCAAACCGAAATTTATCTAGAGCGGCTGCCAAATCCAATCGGTGAAGGAACTCGGAGTCTGGGAGGCAGCATCCGTATTTTCTTCCAAAAAGTAGTGGCGCAAAAGCTGGGGCTTGAGTTTCCCTATCCCATTCTGGCTGCAGTGGGAAAAGGAATAGAGGAAACGCTTTGCTACGAGGCTGATCGAAGCTCTGTTGCGCAGAAGATATCGGCCGCTCAGACAATTTTGCTGCTGCTTCACGGGATTGCTGGTGATACGCAAAGCATGGTGTTAGGGGTCCGTCAGGCCCAGGGCGAAGAAGGCCAGTCTCTGCTTAGCCTGTATGATTTGGTGCTGACCTTTGACTATGAAAACCTCAATACCTCCATCTCTGATCTAGCCAAACAGTTGAAGGATCGCCTAGCCACTGTAGGGCTAACTCCCAACCACGGCAAAACCTTGCACGTGATAGCTCACTCCCTAGGGGGATTAGTTGCTCGGTGTTTCATTGAGCAACAGGATGGGCATCAGGTTGTGCAACATTTGATTATGCTGGGTACCCCCAATGCTGGATCTCCCTGGCCGACCCTTCAGGACTGGGCAACTGCCGCCCTAACCATTGGCCTTAATAGCTTGTCTTCAGTTGCATTACCTGTCAAAGCGCTGGGCAGCCTGATGGCTGTCATTGAGCTGGTCGATGTTACCCTCGATCAGATGAAGCCAGGCTCAGATTTCTTGAAGTCTCTTGCTGATAGTACTGACCCAGGAATTCCTTACACCGTTATAGCAGGTAATGCATCGCTCATTCCCCTACCAAATATGGCTACTCGCAACCAGGTCATTCGGTTGCTAGATCGAGTAGGCCGGACAGTGGTAGAGTTTCCCTTTATGAGCCAATCAAATGACCTAGCAGCGACAGTCTACAGCATTCGATCCTTACCGCCACAACGGTCCCCTATACCGAGGTCAATGGAAGTAGCCTGCCATCATTTTAGCTATCTAACCGATGCAGCAGCACTCGAAACTTTGAGTCAAGCCCTAGTAGAAACTAACCTGTTATCTCATAGGGCATATTCTGGTAATACCCCTCAACCCAATCAGAATCACCCAGATAGAAACCTTAATCGCCATATCAAGTTTTGGCTGGTCGGCCTACTAGTTATTTCTGGCTTTAGTGCTGCCCTTGGGATCTGGCTGTTTCACAAGCAATCAAACAACCCTAACTCTTCTATCCCAACTATCGCTCTTCGATAACTCTAAGCAGAGGGAATTTTGTGTAGAGCAGCTTTAGGAACTCCGCGAAACAAGTTCATAAGTGCTATCAATATCTGAAAGCCTCGCTCTAGCTCGGGAATGGGAAAGACGTGATCCTGACTAACTTTTGTCAGTCAACCAGCAAAACTAGTCTGCTTGTTAACTACTACAAAAAAGCTAGTCTGTTGGATTATGAAGACATCGGACTCAGAGGAGGGTGATCCTATCACTAAATAAAATGTATGCCGCCTAGCATTACAGGAGAAGGAGAGAGGCAGTTGTACTAAACTTCCTATCTAATTAACTCTACAGGGCGTCTAGGCTGACGTATTCCTGTCTCATCAACTTTACAAGGTGACTAGACAAAATTACCTCTACCTAATTACTCGAATCAGGATACTAGGTGGAAATTTGACTTTAGGTTAAAACGGCATTGTGAAACTATTTTTTGGGCTTTCAAGTTGAGGGTGTCATGAAGTGCTGAGAAATTTAATACCTAACCTAGAGAAAACTAATGGCAGACCCTGGTTGCCTTTGTACACAATTGATGAAAACCAGGGAAGGGAAAGAATTTGTCTATGTTTGCACAACTGCCAGAGCGGCGAATGCACTGGATTCGCTGGACGTTGACTGTTGGCTGGCTACTGATCGTTGCCTCCCTATTTTATGACCCCTGGACATCGGCACTCACCGTATCCGATCACCCCTGGAGCCCCTTGCGGATTCCTGATACCTGTATACAAGTGCAGGGGAAATGCTTATCTGAGCAGCCCTATCCGTTAGGAACTACCCTCTTCTGGGGAGCAATTGTACCAGCCGCAATCTTTATTTTGCTGGTGTTTGGGCATGAGTTATGGCGGCGGATTTGTCCGCTCTCTTTTTTATCTCAAATTCCTCGTGCTTTGGGATGGCAACGACAATTCAAACGAGAGAACAAAAAGACTGGCAAAGTGCGCTACGAGTTGGCAAAGGTTGACCCGAATTCATGGTTGGGTCGGAACTATCCCTATGTGCAATTTGGCTGGTTGTTTGCAGGCTTATGTGGGCGAATCTTGTTTTTCAACGCTGATCGCCTGGTGCTAGCGGGTTGGTTATTGTTCACAGTGGCAGCGGCGATTGCCGTTGGTTATTGGTACGGCGGCAAGTCCTGGTGTCAGTACTTTTGCCCAATGGCTCCTGTTCAAAGTATCTACAGTGAACCGGGAGGCTTGTTGAGCAGCAAAGCCCATACGAGCGAGCAGCTCGTTACCCAATCCATGTGTCGCACTGTGCTACCAGATGGTAAAGAGCAGAGTGCTTGCGTAGCCTGTCAAAATCCTTGCATCGATATTGACGCTGAACGTACCTATTGGAACAGCTTAAACAAACCCGAAACCTCATTTCTGCGCTATGGCTATGTGGGTTTGGTGATTGGCTATTTTGGCTATTACTATCTTTATGCGGGCAACTGGAATTATTACTTCTCTGGGGCGTGGCTACGGCAAAGCGATCAGCTCGCTTCACTACTTGATCCTGGACTCTACCTGTTTGGACAGGCAATTAATATTCCTAAGTTGGTTGCGGTTCCAGCAGTGCTGGGTGGATGCACGGCACTTGGGTATTGGGGAGGACGGTGGATCGAAAAACGTGCTAAAGCTTACAACCAGCAACATCAAGCAAATCTGACGACCGAAATCATTCGACATCGCCTATTTACCCTATGGACCTTTGGTATCTTCAACTTTTTCTTCATCTTTGGGGGTCGTCCCCTAGTACAGCTTCTCCCTTTGTCGGTGCAATACCTCTACGACCTGGGTTTAGTGACGCTGAGTACCCTCTGGCTCTATAAAACCTGGCGGCGCAGTCCTGATCTTTATTCCCGTGAAAATCTAGCCAATCGATTCCGCAAACAGTTAGAGAAATTGCAGTTTAATGTTTCACAGTTTTTGGAAGGGCGGACGCTGAGCGATCTCAATACTCATGAAGTGTATGTATTAGCTAAAGTGCTGCCTGGTTTTACCCGAGAGAAACGACATCATGCCTACAAGGGAGTTGTGCGAGAAGCACTGGAAGAAGGTTATGTGAACTACTCCAGCAGTCTAGAAGTTTTGCAGCAGATGCGTCAGGAGTTGGGCATTACGGATGACGAACACCGCCTTGTGTTGGAGGAATTGGGTATTGAAGATCCAGAGTTGCTCAATCCGGATCGTCAACGCAGCTTAGAAAATCAGATCCGCTTGAGCGGCTACCGCAAATCATTGGAGCGGTTAATACTGCTGCAACGCAAGCAGCCTGACCGTACCGCATTTGAGCAGTTGTCATTTCAGGATTCAGCCGCTGTTCGTTCTCTGCGCTACCAATATTCCATCACTCCCCAAGAGGAAGAGTGGATTCTGAGCGGATTTTCGGGCAACTCTAGTAGTGTCAAAAAGGCAGAGTTTCTTCTTGCTCAGCTACCGGAATTGATCGGCTGCTACCGCGCCCTGAATCAACCGATGCTGCACAAGCACAAAGCGGTTTTAACCCTGCTACAAGAAAACATCATTCATAAAAAAGAACTGATTGTGCGATCAATTCTGGAAAACCTGTCACTTCTCCAGTCTGATTCAGCAGCCTTAAGCTTGGCACAGTCTTTACAACAGGCTTCACCTGCTATTTTAGGGGAGATTTTAGATCAGGAGAATTGGGGCGATCGACTGCCGTCAGAGATCCTGCAATGTTTAACCCAACCAGGAGCAATGCCTGTTTCCTGTTCACTAGAATTCTCTCCTCAGGAAATTCTAGAGCATCTAGAAGCTTTGCTCCAGGAGCAAAATCCTATAACTCAGGCGGCAGCGCTCTATGTCATTGCTCAATTGGATGCAGAACGCAGTCAGGCGATCGCTCGAAATTGTCGTCACCAGTTCAATTCCCATGTCGTTCAGGAAGCTATCAATCGGCTACTGTCTTGGCACCCATCATCAACAGCAAACTCATCTTTGACCGAATTCCCAACGTTAGAGAAATTGGTTTATTTATTCAATAGCGACTTTTTCCATCGGATGCAGAGTGCAACGCTCATTGCTCTTGCTGAGCGGGCAGAGGTGAGAACCTACAACCGAGGAGACGTGATCACAGAAGCAGGAGATACTTGTCGAGAATTGTTGCTGTTGATGGAAGGCGATGCCAGAATTCACTACCAAACTGGATCTGAGGTTCGGGTGGAAAAGCTTCATCCTGGACAAACCCTAGATGAGCTAGAGGTTTTAGCTCATAGCAACTCAGAAAATACGATTGTTACCGGCAACGACAGTACCCGGATTCTGGCTATTTCTGTTGATGCCTTTGATGATTTACTTGACCGCGATCCTGATTTTGCCCGACGAGTTTTAGAATTAGAAAGTCGGCAACTTCAGCGATTTGTGCGATCAGTGCAGCTATATTAAGGATAAGACCTTAATTGACTGACAAAAGATGTAGAGGCTGAAAGTGAGGTAGGGAGGGAAGTGGAGCCTGGTTTAAGCTGAGAAGTTACCACACCAAACAGCTGCAGCAATGACTCCGACTTCCCGCCTCTATGATGCGTTGAATAGATTTGTGCGTCAATGCGAGATTAGGTGGCGCGATAGACGTCCTGTTGAGACGCTCTGCTGGATGATCATCGGCATCATCCAAAGCTAGAATGTCCATCTCAGTGGATTTGGGGTGTACGTCAAGAGCCGTGCCCGGCAAGCCCAGTCGCATCAACGGCGGTTTCGCCGATGGCTCTCGAATAGGCGCATCGATAGTATGGCAGCCCATCACGCTCTGGTGAGACAAGCCCTATCGTAATGGGGCCAGTGTCGGTTGTATATGAGTTTGGACACAACACTAGCGTGGAACTGCTTCTGTATTGTTTGGGTAGGCGTGGTTTATCGGGGAAGAACTGTTCCGATTGCCTGGAAAGCCGTGCGCCAATCGAGCAGCACCGTCAGACTGTTGACGATTCAACGGGTGCTCAGGCAAGCTCAGCGGGTGCTACCCGAGAATGCGGCTGTCGTGCTGTTGACAGACCGGGGCTTTGCCGATGGCAAGTTGATAAAATATCTCAGGGAGACGCTAGCCTGGCACTTTCGTATCCGCATCAAACGCTCCTTCTAATTTCAGAGGCAAGGCCAGTGGCACTAGGTCTCATCTGTGCATCTACAGCCTGGAGGGGCTCACTTCACAGGCCCTGTTTCACTCGGTAAAATCAAGCCCTACCCCAATCTTTACCTGGCCTTTGCCCATGATGCGCCGAGCGACCAGACTTGGGTGATTGTCAGTGATAAACCCACGACCTTGCAGACCTTTGCCCAATATCAACTGAGGTTCCAAGTGGAGAATCCTTCTTAACCTCAAGTCGGCTGGCTTTAACCTGGAAGCGTCACGGTTGCGCGACCCCTTTGCCCTTTCTCAGCTCTGTGGAGTGTTGGCGCTAACCACCTTGTTTTTGGTGCTTCAGGGTACCCAGGTAGTTGAATCGGGTCAGCGCCAGCGGGTTGACCCTCACTGGCAAGGGGCATGAGCTATTTCAAGTTGGGCTGGAACTGGATCCGTCTTGCCATCACACAGCAGTGGCACATTCAACTGGTTCGGTTCCTATCGAGTCGGCCTGACTCTCAACCGGCCATCCCCTCTAAGCGGCAACTGAAACGCTCTTTTGAACGTTAATTCACTGTCCTGAGCCGTTTTCCAGTTTCCTAGTTTTGTCAGTCAACTAGGGTTACCCCCTCAAGTTTGACTGTTACAGCTGTGCGGAATCAGAGATAGGAGTTGTCCACTAAGGTTCCAGGGTGGCCTCAACCAACATTCTGCGGTGGACTGATTGTCCACGTGTCGAAGACGGTTTCAGCGGTATCGCTAAATCGAGCCAGGCGATTCTAGCTGGTTGAACTGCCAGAACTCAGCCGGGAGGAGGGAATGAAGATGGACAGCAGAAAGTCGGAGGCCAACCCCTGAAGATCCTTTGGTAGGGCATTGACGTAAGCTTCAACTTCCTCATCACTTCCGGCCATTAGCAGGTCGACTAGGTCGTTCTTCTGCTGTTCTGTCAGGTCTCGCATCGGTTTTGCCGCTATGTATGCCCCTAGTGTTCCTGCAGTCCGCCAGAATGTCACACGGGAACAGAGCCAAAGCAGCTTGGGTTAAGCCTATCTTGTCACGACATTTATGGTGGGCTGAAGATTTTCAAGCAGTTTGGGCAATCTCTAGGAGACCAACTCAGGCGGTTAAGAACGGACGCATTCACACGGATAAACAAAGGTTTCTGTGCCGTAACTGCAGTTAAGTAGGTTCAGTAGATCACAAACTCACGAATTAATCAGGGTTTTGCCCAATGCGATTACGCCCCACTACCATACATGACAGCAGTAGAAGCTTCACACCTTCTCCCATAAAGCTTATGTGAGAAGGTTTCCAGGATAGCCTCTCATTTGAAACGTTCAGCAGGCAAGCCTTTCACGAACCTTTTCGATCTACTGAGACTGAATAGCGATCGCACACCAACACTCTATCTGCGACCGCATCGAATCTTTATCGGGTACTGGTCAAGTATCTCAGTGCTGAACTAGCACAATGGAGTGTAGACTGCATCCACCGTTTCAAGGAGAGCCGTCATGATTGCATCCCCTGAAAAACATTACATGGCCCCAGCAGCCTACCTTGAGTGGGAAGCCCAGCAAGAGCTGAGGTACGAATACGCAGAGGGTGAAGCCTATGCCATGACAGGCGGCACCATCCCTCATAATGCGATCGCAATCAACCTCATTGCCGCCCTACGCAACCATGTACGTGGAGGCCCCTGTCGAGTATTAGGCTCAGATGCCAAGGTCGCTATTACCGAGCAAGGCCCATTTTTCTATCCAGATGTCTTGGTGACTTGCGACGAACGCGACCGACGAGCCATCAAATTTGTTCAGTTTCCCTGTTTGGTCGTAGAAGTGCTTTCCCAAACCACAGAAGCATACGACCGAGGCGCTAAATTCAGACAATATCGTCGCCTAGAAAGCTTGCGTGAATACGCTTTGATCAGTTCCGACCAGATGAGCGTGGATATCTTTCGGCTCAATGAACACAGCAAATGGGAACTGACCCCTTACAGCGCAGGAGACACCATTCAACTCACCAGTGTTGATTTTGAATTTCCCGGTGATCTGCTTTACGAAGAGGTGGAACTGCCCACCTAACTGCACCATTCCTCCCCGCTGCTATGATGACCGCCCCAGCTAGCCCCGCACCCACTCCCTCACCGCCCGCCGCAAGGTCAACCGCCCCAAACTTCGATTTGCCTCAATCACCTGTGGCAGCACCCTCACGTTCAACCCCGGAAACACCCGATTTTGCACTGCTTTCCATACTCCCCAGCCTGGAGGTGATAAATCTTCGGCTCCCCGGTGTCGTAGCACCAGACTTCGGGCACGCCCAACCGTGCATAGATGGGAAACCGCTCTAGAGGCTTACTCGTCAAGTCAATCTCCAAAGCTAGATCGGGAGGCGGGTCTTGGCTCAGGTAAATATCTTCCCTGCCGCCCACCCTGGCCTCATTTTGAAAATAGAAGCAATTGTCCGCTTCTAAACCTGCCTGTTTCGCCTGCTTTCGCCAGGTGGTAGAGCCATAGCTCTTGTAGTCTAGCTGGAGTGTTTCAGCCATATCTTCAATGGCAATGCTAATCGTTTGCTTGAAATATTCATGTTCTGGCAGCGGCGTCATAATCTCCAAGGTGCCGTCACAATAAGACTCTCGAGAGGTTCTGACAATTGCCTAGCTCGGTCAAAATGGCCTTAAAGGCATCCCAACCAACCCCTTGAAAGAGCACTCGCTGTCCTAGGGGTACCTGAATCTGCCGAACCAGAATTTGTACAACCATGTTTTGCATTGAACCGCAGCGGTTCTTTGACAAGGGAACTTAGGACGATTAGCCCCTCCGAAACTGAGATCGCACCCTTCCTCTTCGCCCAGGCCCTCAACCTCGACTTCCCAAAAAGCTGATCTGCGTCGTGCCCCTACAGACGCTGTCCAATGACCTCACCCATGAGATGAGCTAGCCACCACTATTCAAGATGCGATCGCACTCTCAATCGCTTCTCTACTCTGAGTTATCCCCCTACTTTGCGATCTCATCCTGAACCAACGCAACTGTCCCCTGCAAGACCGCAATGCGAACCGCCACTCAAACTCTTAAACCCCTTGCGATCTCACTCTGAATTAACCCTGCTTTGCGATCTCATCCCGGCTCGAGACCTCCATCCACGCTGCACCACCACTGGCAGAAAACCCACCTCTCAGATTGCGACGGTCGCCTATCGAACTGAATCACTCCGTCTCCGCTCGCTTACTGGTTCTCTAAATACCCACGCCACCCAAATTGTCCTAGGTAACGGAATAACGGGTTACCTAGCACCTAATTGGCTCTACTGGGCCGCTAGAAACGGTAACTCACCGCTCATTCGGCCTAGAACCGCTCAACTGCTAGAAGGGCGGCTGCAACGCTTGCAACTTGGTTTTCACGGACGCAGACGTCATCGAACTCGACCACATCATTTCCTGCTCTCTCGGCGGTCTTGATATTTCCTCTAACTGGCAACTCCTCCACAGACATTGTCACCACGTCAAATCTGTCGCTAAGCAAAATTCAGCCCGCAGTAGGGAGGTATGATCGTCACTCACCAATCGTTGAGGAGCCCGATGCTGGGAAACTTTCACGTTCGGTCCTGTAGACCATCGTCGGGGGCGACCCCGGCGATGAGTTTAACAAGTTAATCCAGGCTTGCTGTCCAGGCTTGGAAATCTCATTCTGCTTAACCATACGATGGCGTATTGACATCTACAAGATAGATCACTAATCTATAACCATACGGTAGCGTATCTAAAAGTAATTTAATACGGCAAAATTATTTAGAACCAAGGAGATAAAGATGCTTCGAGTGAGTGGGTACTGGTTAATTGCTATCGGTATTCTCCATCCCCTTGTCCACGGATGGCTTTTTGCTAAACCTTTGATGGATATTGTGCAGGATGGTTGGTTTAATGCGATCGCTCCCAATCCGTCAGATCCTTTTTATGATCGAGAAGATGCGTTTTGGTGCATGATGATAACGCCATTTCTCCTGATCATCGGATGGTTATGTTGTTGGGCACAAACAAGAGGTATTCGCTTACCCAGTTTTCCAGGTTGGATTCTCTTGCTAACGGCTGCTGTTGGAGTTACGCTTGAACCTTTTTCGGGATTTTGGCTGATTATCCCTCCTGCGTTGCTAATGTTAGTTGATCGACAACGGGACAAAGAATCGCTAAAAAACTTGCTTTAACACTCGGTCTTGGTGGGGTGGTCGTAGCACACTCAACGTCGCCGTTCAGCCATCGCTAGCAATTTTTCAGACGCACTGTAAAGGCTTAAATCGATGTGTCTAGCCCTTATTCACAGATCGCCGTAGCAGTCGCGAGTGGGACGCTCGCTGCTGTTTCCATCAATCACACTTTGACTGAAGAAAATCTGGTTCAGCTTAGGTGAATCAGCGATAAGGAGCTATGAGTCGAAGCAGGTAGTGCTGTAGACAAACGCTTCACTATGAAATGGCTCCTAAGGCCCTTAATGTTGTTTTTTGAGCAGTTGTTAACCCTGTTACGCCTTGAATATTCATGCCTTCATAGAGGCGATCGCCTTTCACCGTTTTGATACAGTGCCCTGTAGGGACATCCCACAGTTTTATGGTGCGATCGAAGCTCCCACTCAATAGAATTTGACCGTCAGGGCTGAAGACAACTGATGAAATCCAACTGGCGTGTCCACCCATCACATGAAGGCATTCTCCTGTCTCCAGATTCCAGAGGCGAACGGTTTGGTCATCACTACCACTGGCAATAGTTTGACCATCAGGGCTAATAGCAATGGTAAACGCGATGCTGGTATGCCCCTTTAATATTCTTAGACAGGCTCCGCTTTGCACGTTCCACAATCGGATGGTTTGGTCAAAGCTGCCGCTTGCTAGAATCGGCTCGGTTGGATGAAAGGCTAGCGCGTAAACTCCGCCCTTGTGTCCTTCCAGTACCCGTAGGCACTCCCCGGTCTGCGCGTCCCATAGCCGAATCGTCTGGTCATAGCTACCACTTGCCAGAGTTTGACCTTGGGAATCAAAGGCAATCGTCCGCATGCTGCTCTGATGACCCTGTAGCACATGTAAGCATTGGTGAGTTTGTACATCCCACAGACACACTGTTCGGTCACGGCTGCTGCTTGCCAGGGTTTGCCCAACGGGGTTAAACAGCACCGCTAATACGGGAGCATCGTGAGCAATCCAGCGATCACCCTGTCCTGTTTGCACATCCCATAGAAAAATGGAGCCATCTTCCCCATTGGTGGCGATCGTTTGACCATCCGGGCTAAAGCTCAAATTTGAGATTAGGCTGGTTTCTCTGTAGAGGGTTCTGTAGGGAAGCGAACTTAATGGCTCTCTATCTACCGGCCATTGCCATAAGTGAATCATTCCCGTTTGACTACTACTACTGGCAAACAGTTGATTCGGCGATCCAGTTCCCGCTGAGGCAGAATCATTCTGATTTTGAGCTGCCGTAACTGTGACAGGACTAAAACTTAAGGCGTGTTCTCCATAGGTAAAGCCGCTTAACGTTTTGAGGCTTTGCCCACTCGGCATCTGCCACAGCCGCACGGTTCGATCCTGGTTGGCGCTGATCAAGACCTGACCATCGGTACTGATGGCGAGCGCTAGAGCAGATACCGTCTGCTCGCCCAGAATATTTGTACAGTATCCATCTTGGACATTCCAAAGCCGAAGGGTGCCATCATCACTGCTGCTTACTAAAGTGTCACCCTCTGGACTAAATACAATGTTCCGAACCCAGTCTAAAGTGTCACCCTCTGGACTAAATATAGTGTTCCGAACCCAGTTAGTATGCCCCCGCAGTGATGATTCAAGATTACATGAATGAGTTTTAGAACTAGGCGGATGACTCCATAGTTGAATGCAGCCATCGAGGCCGCCACTTGCCAATCGTTGACCATCCGGGCTGTAGCGCACGCAGCGAATACCGGAAGAATGTCCTTCCAACACATTTAGGCATTTTCCAGTCTCAACATCCCAAAGCCGAATCGAGGTATCCTTACTGCCGCTGGCTAAAATTGGATGGTTGGGTGAGAAGTGAACGGAATAAACGTTTTTGGTGTGTCCTTTCAAAACGTGCAAGCAGTCACCCTGTAAATTCCACACTCTTGCGGTTTGATCATCACTACCACTGGCTAACCATTGACGATTAGCGCTGAAGCTTAAAGACCAAATTCGACTCGTATGCCCTGTCGAAGTCCACAAACACTGACCACTTTGCACATTCCACAACCGCACCGTCGCATCATTACCACCACTCGCCAGTGTCGTGCCATTGGGACTAAAGGCAACCGCCCAAACTCCACCGCGATGCCCCTCAAACGTCGCAATGAGTTGATGGGATACAACGTTCCATAAATACACAAAACCATTGATATCGCCGACGGCAAAAACTTGGCCATCAGGGCTGATATCAACCGATGTTGGCACCCCCAAAGTCTCTGAAAAAAGGCATGTTGCTAAATCAGAATTTTGAAAATTGACCCCTACTAAATTAATCTGCCGCAGGTCGGCTTGCCGCACTACGAGTTCAGAAAAATCGGAACCTTGCAAATCTACTTTGAGTTGCACCAGCAGATTGATCAAATTCCCCGCCGCATATCCTGCTCCATATTCTGACCGTTGTTGTGCGAGAAGTAGCCTTGCTCTATTTTCAACTTCCGACACATTTCGGTAAGCCGATAAAAGCCATTCCATTACAGGCTGCAAAATTAATCGCAGTTGCATTGCTCGGATATAGTCTTTTGCCTGTACTCGAATCAATGAATGACTGTGCCATACATCAAGCTGTCGGGTTGTAAATTCTGTACAGAGCTGTTGTATCAGCCGTTCTGTGACATATTCCAATACAACGGGCTGCAAGAAAAATAATCCGTCTGTTTTTTCGAGTAGCGACCGCCGGAGCAGTGAATTCACTTGTTGGGGAATGGTTTGTTGTGAGGCTGTACCGATAACGTTTTCACGAATCTCTGCGATCGCAACCGGCTCTCGGTGAATAGCAAACCAGTAGAGAATTTTCTGTTCCTCTACCGATAGGCGATTAAATTGGCGATCGAGCAGATCGCGGATGTCTTCAAAGACAAAAACGCCCTGCTCAAGATAGGTTAGAACCTCTGCAACACTGCCGTCGAACAAATCTTGCGTAGCAGCTGCAACCAACTTCAGCGCTAGAGGGTTGCCGCCATAGTGATTGACCAGGGTTTGCCACTCGGCTTGTGAACCTGTAAACGCTCCTTTTTGCTGAAAAATGGCGCGTCCATTATCGGGGGTGAGTCCACTTAGAGAAAGCGATCGCACTACGCTCTGTCCGCCCTCCAGCAGGGCGATTTCCCGTGGCTTTTCGCGACTGGTTAGCAAGCAACAGCTTTGGTGGGGCGTTTCTCCTAGAGTCCTCAAAAACTGTCCATAAGCTTCATAGCCCGATTTCCACTGGCCCACCTGCTCACTATGCAGAATGGTTTCAGCGTTATCTAAAATCAAGAGACACCGCTGCGATCGCAAGTACTGCATCAACAGGACAAGCTTCTCATCGAGCGTAGCCGGGATAATCGGATCATCTCCCTGAATCGGCATCAGAAATTTCAGCAGGCTGGTCAGAAGCCCATCAAACGAGGGTGCGTTGGCAAGCGATCGCCACACCACAATCTCAAACTCAGACCGCATCTGTAGCGCTGCTTTGACGGCAATCGTACTTTTGCCAATCCCACCAAGCCCCAGTAGCCCAACTACGCGGCAACGTTCAGCCACTACCCACTGCCACAGTTGCGCCAATTCGGTTTCGCGACCATAAAACACTGAGGCATCAACCGCACTATCCCAGTCTTGCTGAGGATCTTCTCGCTGCGACTCTAGCGTTTTGGAGGCTGCGACAGGGGGTGCATAATCAGCCTTTGTGAGTTCTAACCCAAATGCCTGAAAAAGGATCTCTAGCGACTGCCGATCGACACCAAGTTCGCGATTGAGGATCCGGGATAGAGTGTTGGAGGATAGTTCTGTGCGCTCGATGAGATCTTCCTGCGTGAACCGCTTACCCCAGGCTTCCTCCGACTCTGCCTGCTGTTTTGCCGCTTGAAACCGCTGCCATCCATGCGGCGACAGAACCACCCCTCTCACTCGTGTAGAGGCAACTTTACTGCGCTTGGATTTCTTGGTACTGGTATCCATAAGCAAATTGCCGGATTTTAAAGAGCAAAGCGAGTCTTTTTACTTTTTTATTTTTTATGAGGGGCCGAATCCTTTTGTACGAATGGCAAACCACCGAATTAGGGCCTTTTTTCCCGAAGAATACCACGCTTCACGATAAGTTGCGGTTTACCTGGAGGAACTTGCGTGGTGTCAATGGAATATCTGTTGAAGAATGATGACAACGAAATAAATAATGTCGAGTTAGTGCCTTCGTTCGCATTGAATTTAACCTATGACATTCATTCAAAAGTGAAAGGGGCTGTACTTGCGAATGTTGGGCTACCGTTTTTGAAAAACTGGTGAAGCTGTGCAAGTACTTATGAATAGGATTACTCAAGGATAAAGTTATGAAAACAGGGATAAATCGGCAGTTACGCTTGGCATCCCGTCCGGTTGGTGATATCAAGGAAAGCGATTTTGAGTATCGGGAAGAACCAATCCCCAGCCCTCAAGAAGGTGAGATCTTGGTACGGACTATCTATCTCTCGCTAGACCCCACCAATCGCATTTGGATGAGCGACATGGAGCAGTATATGCCTCCCGTTGAAATTGGGGAAGTCATGCGCGGCGCTATTATCGGTGTGGTTGAAGAATCTAAGAATCCAAACTTTAAACAGGGAGATTTGGTTTCGGGTCTGCTGGGTTGGCAAGATTATGCGATCGCTGAAGGGAACAGTGGCTTTTCCCTCACACGACTACCTGACCCTTTGCCCTGTCCGCTCACGGCATTTGTGGGACCCCTAGGACTTACGGGTTGTACGGCTTATTTTGGGCTCTTGGATATTGGACAGGCTAAAGAAGGGGAAACTGTGGTCGTGTCAGCAGCAGCAGGCGCAGTTGGTTCCATTGTTGGACAAATTGCCAAGATTAAAGGCTGTCGTGTGGTGGGTATAACTGGCTCTGATGAGAAATGCCGCTGGCTTGTTGAAGAACTTGGATTTGATGCAGCGATTAACTATAAAACCGTTGACTTGGAAAGTGCGATCGCACAAGCCTGCCCCGATGGAATTGACGTTTATTTCGATAATGTTGGGGGCTCTATTCTTGATGCTGTGCTGACCAAAACTAATCTGCACGCACGTATTCCTCTATGCGGTTTGATCTCAACTTATAACGCAACAGAGCCTGTTCCCGGCCCTTATAATTACAGCCAAATTCTGATGAAGCGTATTCATGTGCAGGGGTTTATTATCCTCGATTATATTCCCCGATGGTCTGAAGCGATTAGCGACCTTGGACAGTGGCTCAATCAGGGAAAAATTAAATATTCTCTGGAGGTTGTCGAGGGCTTGGAAAATGCACCGAAAGCAATTCTAAAACTTTTCGACGGTAACAAGAAGGGAAAACTGGTCGTTAAAGTCTCAGAGGAACCTAGCTAGTTACATCAGATTGGCTGTGGACTTTCTCTAGTGTGGTAATTGAGGTGCGATCGCACCTCAATTAAAGAATCTTTTGGCTAACAAATAGCCTAATTATTGAGGCGGATATCAGAGTTTTCCAATGTACCTCCAAACTGTCTTTAACATTAGCGAATCAACACTGCGGCATTGCATAGAATCAGCTCCAATTCATAGCCTGATTCTGGAGCGTCGAAACAGCAAAGCGGACCCGATAAACATCATGACGAAAAAAGCATTCAGACCCAATACACCCAACACCCCCATGGAGGCTTCTACCGAGGTCACTTGGGGCTTCTTGATAATCAGTGCGATCACGGGAACCAATGCTTGAGCGAGTGCTGTTGCAAACAACGTACGTGCCATTCCCTGTGGCCGTAAACGCACGATGGTGGCACCGAGGATTCCAATGGCGACCACTCCGAAATACATCAGGTTAACAGGGTTGTCCTCAGACCCAATGATACCAACAGCAAGATTCATCCAGACGAGGAGGAACGCTGCCGCGAGTGCAATGCCGACAGCTACGCGGTATGCCATAGTGCCCCCTTTCTTCGCTACTAGTTCATAGGCGAGACCCGTGCCAAAGATGAGGGTACCAGCGACAATGAAGTCGAATAGATCCCAAACTACCTGATTGGTAAACAGCATCGCTATCAAGGGCATCAGCAATATGGATGCTGTTCCCAGTGCAAGGTAAATAATGTTTTTATTTTGCATAATGATAGATGTTATGTTCTCTCTCATAATTCCTGCGGATGTTTCGACGAACAGCCAAAGAGCATAACCAAATAATCCTCGTCCTCCCTCTGCACGCTCTCGGAGAAGATCGGTGAAAGTTTGCTTCATCCCCTCACCAAAGCGCTCATAGTAAGGCTTCGAGTAGAGACGAAGCAGTTTTGCATACCAGTACCGATATCGTCGTATTAAGCGTTCGTTCATGTGTCGTACGCAAAAGTATTCGGAAAGATCCGTTTTTGTTGAGCAACCATTAGAATTTCGCGGTATCGCTCCAATTCCGCAGCGAGTGCTTTTTTACCGAGCGCGGTGATTGTGTAGTAGATCCGCCGCTCGTCGTCCATTTTTGGGTCTATCTTTTTGTCGCTCTCACGGATCAATCCCGCCTCAATCATGCGACCAATCGAGCCGTAGAGCGTTCCAGGCCCCATCTTTACCTTTCCCTGTGAATCCGACTCGACCTGCTTCATGATTTCATAGCCATGGCTCTCCTGTATGGAGAGGGCGAGAAGGATATGAAACACTGCTGGCGTAAGGGGTTTATTGGGTGTGTTCTTTTTAGCCATACCTTAAACTATATCCGTTACGGATATATGTCAATACGATGCTAAAAGTCTGAAAAATACCACGCTTGCTTCACGAATGAATCGAAGCGTGTGCTCTTGAGCCCTCGACCGTTTGAAAAATAGGGTTAATGTCATCGCATGTAGTGATGGCTTCTCATCCAGATACCGCCGTTAGAGTCATAGAACACGCAGCAACCGCAGCCTGGAGAAGCTGGCTGTGCCGCAAAATTTTCTAAATGACATTGGGCAAAAAGTGCTGATATGAGTAATGAGAACAATATCGATCTCGTCGGCTGTATAGCCTGCTGCCTGTAACGACATCGGTAGCTTGCCGCCCAATTCCCCAAACAATTCCCCTGAACCTGTGTCTACCAACACCTGGTTGTCTCCAGTATCGATAAGAAACACATTGATCGAAGCTTCAACGGGGTTTTCAAGGAAGCTGTGATGTAGGAGGCGATCGATTTCTGCCTGGTTTGTATTGGTCAGGATGGGATGCAAATCCAAGGGTACTGTGCCGTCGCTGAGGGCGGTAATTGTGAAATCGCCTAACTCGAATTGATAGACACCTGGCACTTGAGGTTTCGCCGTTTTCTCTGCGGTAATTCCCGGCAACACCTCTGCGGTGATTCCCGGAAGCATAATTGAGGTTGCAATAATCAACACTGCGGTGATAACAGATATGGCAAACCTAAAAAACATCTTCGAGACATCCCAGTGATAATTAAAGATTGATGCAACATAAAGTTAGTTTGTAAAACTTTACCCAACTGCACCAATCAATATTCACTAATTAAACGACAGGTTAGAGCGATTTTCCACTACAGAGGCTGGAGCATTACAGCGTGGTAATGATTGTGCTAGTGCCCCTCATACTCCCAGTGTTGCTTCTTGAGCATTCGTCAACCCCGTTACGCCTCCAATATTCATGCCTTCATAGAGCTGATCGCTCCGCAGGCTTCGTAAACGGCGAAAACTTTATTTGCGCGATCGCAACTAGCAAAATCAACCAGAAGCGCGGCTGATGTCGGGTAGATGATGCTTGGAAACAACTGAATCAGGCTCTTTTTCCCTGAAAAATATCACGCTTTACCATAAGTTGCGGCTTAACTGGAGTAACTTGCGTGGTCTCAATGGGACGTCTGTTGAAGAATGAGGACAACGAAGCAACTGCCGAGTCAACGCCTTCGTTCCTTTGAATTCAACCCATACCGATTGAGGAAAAGTCCCATGAGCACAATCACAACGCAAGATGGCACACAGATTTACTACAAAGATTGGGGTGCAGGACAACCTGTTGTCTTCAGCCACGGCTGGCCCCTGAATTCTGACAGTTGGGAAGCTCAAATGCTGTTTCTGGCAGACCACGGGTTTCGGGCCATCGCTCATGATCGTCGGGGGCATGGACGCTCCAGCCAGCCCTGGAACGGCAACGAGATGAATACCTATGCCGACGACCTCGCGACGCTGATTGAAACGCTAGACCTAGGGGGAGCTACCTTAATAGGGTTCTCCACAGGCGGCGGTGAAGTTGCCCGCTACATTGGTCGCCACGGCACAGCGCGAGTTGCAAAAGCTGCACTGATCTCTGCTGTACCGCCGCTGATGCTGAAGACAGAGAATAATCCTGACGGACTGCCGTTCGACGTGTTCGACGGACTTCGCGCTGCCTCCCTGGCTGATCGTTCGCAGTTCTACAAAGATCTCGCTAGCGGCCCCTTCTTCGGCTTCAACCGTCCAGGTGCCAAAATTTCTCAGGGCATGATTGACTGGTTCTGGTTTCAAGGAATGCAGGCGGGGCACAAGAATGCATTCGACTCTATCAAAGCCTTTTCTGAAACCGACTTCACAGAAGACCTCAAAAAGTTTGATGTGCCAACGCTGATCATTCATGGTGATGATGACCAGATTGTGCCGATTGGTGCAGCTGCGATCGCAGCCGCCAAACTGGTGAAGCATTCCACCCTGAAAATTTATTCCGGCGCACCCCACGGTTTAACCGACACGCACAAGGAACAACTCAACAACGACCTTTTATCGTTTCTAAAGGACTGACACCGGACGGTGTTGCTCAACACAGATATGAAAGCCCTCCTTGCCCCGATTCTTAGCCGTATGGGCATTCAAGAGAGGGAACCAGATTAACTCAAAGCTCCCAGAATTAGGCCTCCAGGCATTCAAGAAAGGGGAATTTAGGGAGCCTGAAAGGTTTGATGCTCTACAAGTTCATTTCTTGATTCAGCAAAGCCTTCCCCAAACAAAGGTAGCTATAGGTATCAATCATGCTCACGTATTTGCTCTCACCACTAGAGGAGAAATCGTGGGAGTATTCAATCAGGAAACGGACATAAAGGAGCCCAAGGCATGAACATGCCCACTCTCAGAAGCGGCACCCGCTTGTTTTTGATCGCCGCGCTCTTTTTAGGAACCACTCTAATCACTTCATTAGGAACTGTCATGAACACCACAAACGCACAAGACATCAAACCCACTATCGTTCTTGTTCACGGTGCATTCGCTGAGTCTTCTAGCTGGAATGGCGTATTGACCCAACTGCATGAGAAGGGTTACCCGGCGGTTGCCGTAGCCAATCCTCTACGTGGAGTGAAGAGCGACGCGAATTATGTTGCCAGTGTCCTCAAGAGCATTGAGGGCCCTACGGTGTTAGTCGGACACTCCTATGGGGGTGCGGTGATCACCAACGCGGTCAATGACAACGACAATGTGAAGGCACTCGTCTATGTTGCGGCTTTCGCTCCGGATGCAGGGGAAACTGCCGTCGAACTCTCAGGACGTTATCCTGGCGGCACACTTGGGCCTGCGCTCGCGCCACCTGTTGCAATACCTGATGGGGGTCAAGACCTTTATATCCAGCAAGACAAGTTCCACGCTCAGTTTGCTGCGGATGTACCTGTCGCAGCGGCACAGTTAATGGCTAGCACCCAACGGCCTATCACGGAAGCTGCTCTTAACGAAGCCTCTGGTACTCCTGCATGGAAGTCCACCCCGTCGTGGTTCATTTATGGCGATCGCGACTTAAATATTCCAGAGGCAGCTCTCTCTTTCATGGCGGAGCGTGCCAGCTCGAAGGAAACGGTTGTCGTGAATGGCGCATCGCATGTAGTGATGGTTTCTTATCCAGATGCCGTCGTTAGAGTCATCGAGCATGCTGCAACTGCAGAGTAGAGAAACTGGCTGTGCTGCAAAAACTTCTGAAAGACATTAGGCAAAAAGTGCCGTCATTTCAGAGAAGCAGTAGGGATAGCAAGCAGTGGGGGAAGTTTTAGGCTTTTCCCTCTAACCATTAACCTAGTTTTGCGATACACCCCAAAGAGGTACCACGATGAATGTCTTAGTGATCGGAGCAGCGGGCAAGACAGGAAGACAGGTGGTGGATCAGGCGCTTGCCGCCGGCCACACCGTGACGGCCTTCATGCGCGATAGTACTCACTACAATGCCCCGCCTAACGTTCGCGTTTTCACTGGGGATGCAACCGACCAAGCGGCGATGTCCCACGCGACAGCTGGTCAGGACGCTGTGATCGATACAGTCGGCGGCAAGACGCCGTGGAAAAAGACGGAGATCGAACAAAAGGTTGCCCGCGCTGTCGTTGCAGCCGCAAAGAAGAACGGCACACGCCGGATCATCGCGATCTCGGCTCTGGGTGTGGGGGACAGCACGGCACAGGCAACACTACCGTTCCGGCTGCTGCTGCTGCCCACATTCCTGCGGGGATCTACGGCTGATAAAACCGCCATGGAACGGGAGATTGCACAGGCAGAAATCCCCTATGTGCTAGTTCGCCCCGCCGTGTTGAATGACCAGCCCGCTGTCGGCTCTGTACGTGTGCTCTCAGGTGTAGAGAAGGGCCACCAGGTAACCCGCGCCGATCTGGCCGCGTTCGTCGTAGAGCAGTTGACCACAGACACGCATGTGAACCGAGCCGTTACGATCGCAAACAGCTAATCCCTCTTTAATCACTTCAGGGGAAGTAAAGTGAAGGAAGAAGAACTGTAGTAGGGGTAGGAACAATGGTTGTCCCTCGCCTTGCCCGTCAGACCGTTGGTTTTGTAGATGA